>JAGGZO010000025.1 GCA_021161995.1 Candidatus Aenigmatarchaeota archaeon | reverse complement strand
CTTTTCAAATTTCTTTATATTTGTTAGTTTTCACTACTATAATATGGTAAAGATTAAAATAGACATTTCTAGGAAATCTGGTAATACAGTAGTTTTACCCATAACAGAAAAATCGAAGAGACTTGCGCAATTAGATAGAAATTTCTTCAAAGATGTTTCATTCAAGCAAATACTAAAAAAGGGTAAAGTCTACATAATTGGAAGTTATAAATCGGAAAGAGATTCTCTGAAATTCGGTGCAAGATTATTCAGGTTTCTTAAAAACACTAAGATAGATGAGGTGTGGATAAAATTCGAAAAACTAAACCCAAAAGATGTTTTGATAGGGTTAAACTTAGCATCATACGAATTCACAAAATACAAAAAAGATAGCGAAAGAGAAATCAAAATACATTTAGTTGGAAGCAAAGAAAAATTTGAAAACATCATAAAAGAAGTTGGAACAATCATAGAGAGCGTTTTTCTCGCTAGAGATTTAGAAAACGAACCAGCCAACCATTTAACACCACAAAGGTTTGTGGATATAGCTATTGATAAATTGAATGATTTTGAAAACGTTGTGATAAGAGTTTTTGATGAAAATGAGCTAAAAGAAATGGGATTTGGCGGTATATTAGCTGTAGGTAAAGGTTCTAGTAATCCACCTAGAATGCTAGTGATAAGGTATATAAATGGAGAAAGGGATGAGAAACCTATTGCGCTAGTTGGTAAAGGTGTTTGTTTTGATACAGGTGGTATTCATCTAAAACCTACTGGATACATAGAGGATATGAAACTAGATATGAGTGGTGCTGCTGTAGTTTTGGCAACCATATACGCTGCTGCAAAACTTGGAATAAAAAAGAACATTGTTGGTGTGATTCCGTTAGTTGAAAACATGCCTTCTGGTAGTGCAGTAAAGCCTGGCGACATAATAAAGATGTATAATGGCAAAGCGGTAGAAGTCGTAAACACAGATGCAGAAGGAAGATTGATGTTAGCCGATGCCGTATCATATGCAGAAAAAAGATTTCGACCAGAATTAATAATAGATCTAGCAACTCTAACAGGTGCACAAATAATAGCATTAGGAACAAAAATCGCTGCGATAATGGGTAACTCTAAACAATACATAAAGAAATTGATGAAAGCTGGCTATGAAACACATGAATATCTATGGAAACTGCCATTACCAAGTTTTTATGAGAATTTAGTAAGAGGAGAAATAAGTGACATTAAAAATATTCCTTCTCCTCGCTCAAGAGAAGCTGGATGCATAGTTGGTGGAATGTTTTTAAAGCAGTTTGTAAAGAAAACTAACTGGATACATTTAGATATCGCAGGTCCATCTATATTTGAATCAGATTGGGAATGGATGACAAAAGGCGGAACCGGTTTTGGTGTAAGATTACTTTTAAGGTTCTTACAAAACTCTTCTTAGATTTTTTATTTTACCCAAATATACGGTTATTCCACTATCTATACCAAAGACTTCAAACTCTTCTATGTTAGCATTTTTTAGATACGGTGAAAGAAAATCTTTCTTATCCATAACGTTTATTTCGCTTCCGGATGAGAGTTTTGAAAATGCCGGTAAGACTACAAGCGTTTTATCGTTAAAACTACCTTTAAGCAAGCATGGTATCTTCAACATATCAAAACCTTCTCGTGTGACTATAGCTGGTTCTTCATGTCCTATTATGATAACTTCTGTTTCAGCTGGGATATCAACCAATTTGTGACCATGAGTAAAGAGATATCTTTTTTCAATATAATAAGGATCGTGCAATTCTATACCAAGTTTTGAAATTATGTTCAAAAGATAGTTATCATGATTTCCCCTAACTAAAATTATTTCTTTGAATAGCTCTGCTGAAACGCCTATGAATTCCTTGACTTCTCTCCATTCTTGCTTACTAGCTTCACCAAACTCATGTTTCAAATCACCATTTATCACTAAAGTTTTTGCTTTTGTGATTTCATGGATTTTTTTGATGTCTTCTATCATCTCTTGTAATTGAGTTTGCGGAACAAAAATACCAGATTTCGCTAGATACAACTCATAACCGAGTTGTAAATCAGAAATAACAACAGTTTTTGTATCCTTTAGGTACAATGCTCTGTATCCATTTGGTATGTAAATGTTCTTATCCACTTTTACCTTTGCCATCAATTGATTATTTCGATTTTATCTCCTTAAGAACTTTTTCATGCAGTTTCATCAACAACTTCTTTCTATCTTCCATAAGAACTATATCAGAGTAACCAATGGCGATTAAGTTATGCGAAAACGGAGAGGGCACATTAAGATTCTCTAGTAAAACAATTTTTATTTGACCCCTTCTGATTTTCCTGAGAATTTCTTTTGAATGCTCTATATCCATGTAATCTTCCAATATCTCCCTAAAAGCTTCTTTTAGCAATGGAAAACTTTCCATTCTCTTAACCACTCTCAACAGTCTTTCTGCACTAAACTGTTGTTTTTCTACACTTATTTCATAACCCTTGTAATTCCTGAGTATCATCAATCCCCTTGCAGCAACATGTCTAAATTTTCTTTTCATCATTTCGGTGCTGAATATCGCTTTTTTCAAAATCTCTTCTATGTTTTCGTCGTCAACAGAATTTATTAGCTCTTCTATGCTAAACTCTCTATTAGAGAGCATTTTCTTCACTCTTTTTATTCTATTCCATCTGTTTAACTTTAATTCACTTGGTACCATAAGAACAAAGCCGTTATCAGATATTGCAATACCAACAGATCTGCCAATCATCTTAGTTAAAACGTATGCATAAGCTCTAGATAAAGCATCGTTAACCCTTCTACCATATAACGTGTGGAAAACCATGTTTCTATAGCCTCGATCATCCAGAAATGTTTCAACAAGAATTGTTTCATGAGAAGGAAAATGTTTGATACCATGTTTTCTTAGAAAATCATATTCTATCTTGAAATATTCATAGATCGCTTTTGCTTCGTTTTCCGATAAAAGAAGTTCCTTTTTCAAAAAATCAATTACGTTTTTCTTATTCCTAGAGGACTTTAGCATATCAAAAATCTTTTTTCTGTATTTTCCTATTTCAATAGCTAAATCAAAACTTAGAGGCAACTGTTCAGAAAACCAGCTCGGAACTGTTGGTTTCTTTCCTTTAACTTTTTTAACATACGCAGTGGATCTCCTTGACTTAACAAACTCGTATGTTTTACCACCTAGAACAAATATGTCACCAGGCATCAATCTTTCCAGAAAAGCTTCTTCTATGTACCCGACCTTTTTACCATCTACTGTTTTAACTCTTATTTTGACCTCATCTGGTATCGTACCAATGTTCAAGGAATATATAACTCTTGCGTATTTTCCGCGTCTACCAAAGTATCCTGTTTCTTTATCGATCCATATTTTTCCGTACACTTTGTAATCATGTAGAGTATGGTATTCACCAGCTAAATACTCTAGCAATTCAACAAATTCATTATATTTAAGCTCATGGAATGGATGAGCTCTTCTAATTAGTTCAAAAGCTTTCTTTATCTCCCATTTTTGTTCTAACGACATTCCTAGAATATGCTGAGAAAGGACATCTAAACAATTAGTTGGTATGTGGATACGATCAACAAAATAATCATAAGCCTTCTTAACCATCACTGAGACTTCAACCAAATCATCTCTATCCATGGCGATAACTCTACCTTCTGATACTTCATGCAATCTATGACCAGCTCTACCTATTCTTTGTAATAGTCTCGCTACCGATTTCGGTGAGCCAATCTGTATGACTAAATCTATATAACCTATATCGATACCCAACTCTAAACTAGTTGAACTTA
>JAGGZO010000089.1 GCA_021161995.1 Candidatus Aenigmatarchaeota archaeon | reverse complement strand
GTACGATAAGTTCGGACCTGAGAAAATAGTGAAGATCTACGACCCAAAACTAAACTTCGAAGCATATCTAGTGATAGACAACACTGCAAGAGGTCCTGGTAAAGGCGGCATTAGATTTGTTCCGGATGTTACTGAAATAGAGGTAGCTAGACTAGCGAGAGCAATGACTTGGAAGAACGCTATGGCAGATTTACCTTTTGGTGGCGCCAAAGCAGGTATAAAAGCCAATCCAAGAAGGAAGGATAAAGAACTAATAGTAAGGAGATTTGCCAGAGCCATAAAGGATTTGCTAATAAAGGAGTATATAGCTGGTCCAGATATGAACACAGGAGAAAGAGAAATGGCTTGGTTTGCAGATGAAATAGGAAATCTAAAGGTATCTACGGGCAAACCTTTGGAGTTAGGTGGTTTACCCCACGAGCTAGGATCAACCGGTTTCGGTGTTGCTTTAGCAACTGATGTCGCTGCAAAGTTCTATGGTTTACCAAAAAATGCTAGTGTGGCAATAGAAGGTTTTGGTAATGTGGGTACTTTTACCGCTAGATTCTTGAGTGAAAAGGGTTATAAAATCGTTGCAGTAAGCGATTCAAAAGGAACAATATACAATCCAAATGGTTTAGATGTGGAAAAATTGATAGAAATAAAGAAAAAGACAAGAAGAGTCATAGAGTATCCAGATGGTAAAAAACTAGAAACAAAGGATCTGTTTGGTTTGCCCGTTGATATATTAATTCCAGGCGCAAGACCAGATGCTATAAACGAGGCAAATAAAGATCTTGTGAAAGCTAAGTTGATAGTGGAAGCTGCAAACATACCAATGAAAGAAGAAATTGAAGTAGAGTTCGAACAAAAAGGTATTCATATAGTACCAGATTTTGTTGCTAACGCTGGTGGTGTAATAAGCTCTTGGGTGGAATACGAATATGGTGCAAAAGTTGATTTGATGTTTAAAATTGTCGAAGAAAAAATAGTTAAAAATACAAAATTGGTATTAGAAAAAGCCAAGAAAGAAGGCTTGACGGCTCGCCAAGCTGCTGTTAAGATAGCACAAGAAAGAGTCGTCAAAGCGATGAAGGCAAGAGGCAAATGGTGAAAAACATGGGTATACTTTCAAAGAACGATATAGAATATTTGAAGAAAGAGTTTGGAAAAAGTTTAAAGAATTCAGTAGAGATTTATGTAGTATTCAGCGATAACTGTCAGTATTGTAACGAGTCAAAAGAACTTATACAAGAGGTTGCATCAACAAGCAACAAAATAAAGTACAAAATACTAGACATGAATAAAGACAAAGATTTCCTTCGTAAAATAAAACTACCAGAAGGAGTAGATCATGGTCCATTGCTTTTATTCAAGGGGCAACATGGAAAAATAAACTTTGGTTTTATAGGAATACCAGCTGGACATGAATTTTCAGCATTCATTCGCGATATCATTTCAGTATCTGCAAATCATTTGCATATAAGTAAAGAAACAATCAACAAACTTTCGAAAATCAAAAAACCAGTTGACATAAAGGTGTTTGTTACGCCAACATGTCCTTATTGTCCTAGTGCAGTTTATCTGGTACACCAATTTGCCATGGTTAATGAGAATATTAACGCTTTTATGATTGAGGCGCTAGAATTTCCAAAGTTAGCTGATAAATACAAAGTGATGGCCGTCCCAAAGAACGTCATAAACGATAAAGTCGAATTTGAGGGTGCGGTTCCAGAACAATACTTTTTAGAGCAGTTGATGCTTGCGGTGGGATTGTGATTTCCGTATCCCTCGCGACACCTCCAAAAGAAGAAAAAATCAAAGAACACTACGATGTAGCCATCATAGGTGGTGGTCCAGCTGGTTGTTCAGCTGCTATATATGCAAGGAGGTTCATGCTAGACGTTGTGATAATTTCAAAACATTTAGGTGGCTTGATCACAGATGCAGAAATGGTTGATAACTATCCAGGCTTGCCAGAAATAAGTGGCAAAGAACTGGGAGAAAGGTTTGTTAATCATGCTAAAAAATACAAAGCAGATTTTGTGGAGAAATTCGTTACCGGCATAAAAAAAGTAAGTGATGAGTTTGAGATAAAATTAGAAGATGGTAGAACAATAAAAGCCAGTACAGTAATTTTTGCAACAGGAGAAACCCATAATAAACTTGGTGTTCCTGGTGAGGAAGAGCTAACAGGAAAAGGGGTTAGCTATTGTGCTATGTGTGACGCTCCTTTATTCAAGGATAAAATAGTAGCTGTTGTCGGTGGTGGCAACACAGCATTTACAGACGCTCAACTATTAGCTAAACATGCAAAAAAAGTATACTTGATACACAGGAGAGCCACTTTCAGAGCAGACCCTATAGAAGTAGAGAGAGTTAAAGCAACGGAAAACATAGAGTTTGTGATACCATACGTTGTTAAAAGAATAATCGGAGAGAATAAGGTAGAAAGACTATTGCTAAGAAAAACAGAAATAAAGGATGGTAAAATAATGGAAACTGATGAAACCATGGAACTAGAAGTGGACGGAGTTTTCATCGATATTGGTCTAAGACCGAATTCGCTTTTAGCACAAGATTTGGGTGTTAATGTAAACGAGAGAGGTTATATAATAGTAGACGAAGACATGCAAACAAACATACAGGGTGTCTATGCTGCTGGTGATGCAACCGATAAGGCATCAAAGTTCAGACAAGTTGTTTTAGCAGCTGCACAAGGAGCAATAGCAGCGTTTTCAGCATACAAGTATCTAAAAGCAAAGAAAACTAAGAAATGAGCTTTTTAGCGTTCTCTATTATCTCTTTTGCTTTTTCTTCGCTTATCTCTTTTGCATTGTTTATTACCGCTGCTATATGTTCACTTAGATAACTTTCTAAGTTATCTCCCGAAACACCAACTTTTGTTTTTTCTATTTCAACTGGCTTTGGTTCTATCAAGGCACCTCTTATCAACGTTTCAGAATCTATCGGTGTTGCTATTATCAAACCTATTTCTTCTCCGTTTAATCTGATTTCATAAATAACATCATCTAACTCAGTTTTGCCTATCGATTTTATTTCATACTTAGCAGATTCTTCTCTTTGAGACCTGATACTTTTAATAGCTTCTTCTATCTTGGATTTGATTTCGTTTTCATCCATTCTCTTAAACGCATCTATCCTTATGGTATCATAATTCCATCTAACCATACCGTTAGAAATTTCATAGTCTATTCTAACCCTAACCATATCTCCTCTATCCAAACTAAGCTTGTTGACTAGTATATCAAACAATACTTTGTTCAGCTCACCAGATGCTCTAGCTATCTCTTTACCATCTAATTCCTTATTTTTAATCCTATCTTTTTGTTGAGCAAATAGAGTTCTTCTTATTTTAATTGCGTATGCTCCAACTATTACATATCCAGTGCTTAAAGTTGGCATGTTATCCCCAAAAGAAACTTTGTATATAATTTAAAAAACATTTTAAATCTCATATCCTAATGGCTATCCACTCATACTCTTTTATATACAAGGTCTTTCTTTTACTCTTGCCTACATCATGCTTCTTAGGATTAAAATGAACTTTTATGTACATGTTTATAAGTCCAAGCCCCTTGTAGAATTTGTTCTTCTCCCATTGCCCTTTTGTTAAAATTATTGCACCAGCAGAGTTTCCTATGATTATTCCCCTGAAGTCTTTTATCGCTTTTGCCAATCTCTTTTCTTTTATAGTTTTGTAAAGAATTTCTGGATCCCCTCCAGGTAAATATAAAACATCGTATTTTTTCAGTACTTCGAGTATTTTTGATCTAGATTCTTTTCTGCTTACAAACAGAACTTCTCTAAAACCGGAGTTCTTGAAGTACCTTTCTAAAACTTTTTCATACTTCTTTTCGTTGTCAGAAGTCCAGGGAAATATGATAATAACTTTTTTCTTGGAGAGTTTTGCTACCCATTTGAATAGTTGTTTGTTTCTCTGTCTTTTTATATCATCTCCACCTTGCAAAATTATCAGTTTGCTCATGTACTAATTTTTATTTTTGAATAAAGAAAATTATGCTTAGTTTAGAGGAAGGTAAATTTTTAGTGAGATTAGCAAGGGAAACCATAAAGAAAGCTTTTGATAATGAACAGCCAAAAATAGATGATAATAAACTTACCAAAAACCTAAGAGAGAATAGAGGAGTTTTTGTAACTCTTTATAAGCTAGTGGACAAGCATGAAGAATTAAGGGGTTGTATAGGGTATCCTTATCC
>JAGGZO010000024.1 GCA_021161995.1 Candidatus Aenigmatarchaeota archaeon | reverse complement strand
CCTATAGGAGTAATACCATTTTGCACTTATAACGTATCTCCTCATATATACAGAGATAACATAATGAAGTTCTTTAGAGTAAAAGACGCTAAAATGTTCAGGCGATTGCTGGAAGAAGAGAAAAAAGAAGTAATAAAGGTTTCAGAATTTAGAAAAGCCATTAGAAATGATCCTGAATACCAAGAGTTTTTAAAAGAAGTTTATGATGTTTAGAAATGGCCCCGCCGGGATTTGAACCCGGACTACTGGGTCCGAAGCCCAGCGGGCTATCCATGTTACCCCACGGGGCCCTAAAAATACTTTCTTTCGATATACTAAATTTGTTAGATTCATATCTGGGGACGATAAAGCAGAAAGGCCATCTGGCTCGAGCGCTCCACCAGGCTAAGCTACCCGCCCAATAATGGGCGGGGAGGGATTTGAACCCTCGACCTCTCGGTTATCAGCTTCGCCGCCAGATGGCCAGTAAACCATTGAACTTCTTTAAATGTTTAGGACTATGAGGATTTATTGTTTTAAAAAATTTTATTGTTAACCCCCTTCTTCTGATTGCTACGGTATAGATGTCATTCTATCCTTTTTTAGACCATCTTTCAACGTAAAAACTACATCTAACTCCCAAAGATTCTAACAAACTATCCAATTATCCGGTCAGACTAAATAACATTACCTTTTATTTTGATTTCTAGATATATTTTTCAATGCTTCTCTTCAAAAAAGGTAATATCATCTATGAAATCATAGGATTTCATAAAAATCCTTAACACCCAAATTATTTTACGATGAACCTAAAAATTTGTCAATCTTCACTTTTATCTCTTCCAGAATAAATCTCCTGTTCCCCTCATTTAGCCATATCACTTCTACTTTATCTTTAAATTTACCAACAAGACGTCGGTGTATAGTCCCAATAAATATTTTATCACTTTTCAAGATATTCAAAATAAATTTTTGAAATTTATCACACATGAACTCCATTTTACCAATTTCATCAACAAGAATTACGTCATAATCACTTATTCTTCCTGTGATCTCGCTAATATAATCGCAGAAGGTGTCAATATCAACGTAATATTTTCCGATTTTGTGATTTGAGATTTTTT
Source organism: Candidatus Aenigmatarchaeota archaeon (assembly GCA_021161995.1). GTDB lineage: Archaea > Aenigmatarchaeota > Aenigmatarchaeia > CG10238-14 > SpSt-28 > JAGGZO01. The sequence goes on along the minus strand of JAGGZO010000024.1, from coordinate 5,673 downwards.
CAGTTGTAGCGAGAATAAATTTCTTACCAGTACACAAATCTACTACTTTAAATCCAATTCGATAACCGTTTTTTCTAATTTCAGGTGTAATGAAACCACAAAAAGTTATATTTTTTAACTTAAGATATTCTACTATCCTAAGTATCAAAGTAGTTTTTCCAACTCCTGGTCTTCCGGAAATAAGTATTTTCATATCATCTTTCTTAGAAATCTGTTTATATCTTCCCCTCTATAACCCAAATCGCCTTTTGGATAGTGCCCTTTTTTAGATTTCAATCCACCCCTAGGAGAATTCAATCTAAAAACTCTTTTAAACTGTGGATAATTTTTTAATGCTGCTTTACCGTTTAAAAGTGCTTCTGCAAATTCCTCAAATGATTTGAATCCAGTCACTTCCTCCAATTCTTTCTCAGTGACTCTCTTATTACCATTCATTCTTAATCTCTTCTTTAATAGCTCAATTAATGTATTTTTATCGACCTCACCATAGGTAACATAGTCTTTAACCATTTTCAGCATACCTTCGGTAGATCTGTTCTTTGGCAACAGAACACAACTATGAATATATCGCAAATTCAATAACATCAACGCATCTTTAACCCTTCTCCTAGCGCCTATCGCACTTCTTAATCTAACAGCTGCGAACAACATATGATATTTTTACGTTATTTAATATTTATAAACCTTAATTAATCGAAAAACCAAAAAGATTATATTATGCTCGATGTTTTATTCTGGATTAAATCAGCTATAGGCCTGGTTTTTTTGTCTATAGCATCTTATCAAGATTTAAAAACAACTGAAATTTCAGATAAGCTTCTATATCTTTTCATCTTAGCTTCCGTGATCATAAATACATTAGCATACCTCTCATCTAGAAACAAGGAAATTATTGCGAACAGCATAATAAATGGCGTGATTCTTTCTTTGGTAGGAGCACTAATGTACTTCACTGGCCAGTGGGGTGCAGGAGATTCTTTCTTATTAGCAGGTGTTGGGTTTTTAAATCCATTAAATCAAGACATCGTTTTTACATTAGAATATTTTTTCCTATTAGCAATTTCTGGAATGATTTATGTGATATTATATTCTTTCACAATATTTGTTAAAAACGAAAAGGCCAGAAAAAACGTCGAAAGAGAATTCAACAAAAGATCTAAAGCCATAGGTTTAATTTCATTATTTTTACTAGCCTCCATATCAGCATTCATACTAACGAATTCAGAGAAATTCATAGTAGCATCAAGCATTATCTTTGTGGTACTAATATTATCAATTTCATTTGTTTATCTTAAAGGAATTGAAAATTCTATGATAAAAAAAGTCAGAATAAAAGACGTTAAAGTCGGTGATGTTCTAAAAGACTCTAAGAAATGGGTAGGAATAGATGAAAAGGCGTTGAAAAAGCTTAGAAGAAGCAGGAAGTTTGTTTATATAAAGGAAGGTGTAAGATTTGCCCCAGTATTTCTGATAGCATTTATCCTATTAATAGCAGAAACAAACACGTTGAACTCGTTTATTTCTTTTCTTCAACAACTATTTTTGCTCTGAATGGTAATTTAGAAGCACCTATCTTCAAAGCTTCTTTCACAAGAGGTATAAATTGTGGTTGCGTTCTTACAACAATTAATTTTTCTTGCTTAAATAACTGAACCGCTCTACCTATTGGTCTACCAAAAGCTAGTCTCATACCCTGCGAATATCTATCAGCACCCGCGCCCATAGCAATTGGGTGCTCTCTCAAAACATGATGAGGATACTTCAAAACTTTAAAATGATAATTAATCGCACCAACCTTTTTATCTAAGTATTTATGAATTGCAATTCTAGCAGCCTCTAATGCGTTATCTCTTACTTGAACGTCATCCAATGAAACAAGATAAACATTAACAGGAAAATCTCCTTTCACATTACCCATGTCAAAATGTCTTATTCTTGGTTGTGGAGCACCAGGTATGTAATTTTTATTCTTAACTCTATAAGAAATCCTTGTATAAGGTCTTTCAATCTCTCTAAAACATCTACCAGGTCTTAATGCCATGAAATTTATCTATCACAAAACTTTTAAATAGATTTCCAAAACCATGAGTTAATTAAGACTAAAACATTACTTTCTTGTTTTATCATTAAAACTAGCAGATATTGTTAAACTATTTAAAAATGGAAAACGATTAAAATTTGTGAGAAAATGGCAGCAAAAGTACCTGCTTTGGTAGTTAAGTCTGCAGTAAGAGAAGTAGTAGGAGGTAAGATGAGAATCAGTGACTCTTTCTTCGAGGCACTAAACAAGAAAGTAGAAGCTCTGATAAAGGAAGCAATGAAAAGAGCAAAGGAAAACGGAAGGAGCACATTGAGAGGTTACGACGTTTAAAATCTCAATCCTCTTTATCTCTTCTTTCTCTTCTTTATTTTTGAGAAATTTTATTCTATATGCCGAATAGTTTATCTAACCAATTTTCTTTTATTATATCTTTTCCATATTTTTCCCAGTTCTCTTTTATTATCCTTTCCATTTTCGGATTTTCAATCTCTTCTTTTGTGTTTGGAACACCAGAACTCTGACCAACTCCGATCATCAGTATTTTCTTTTCTTTTGATTCACTAATTATTTCTTGTAACCTCTCAACGACTTTCTTTCTTGCATTAAAAACAATCGGATGCATTGGCTTAACAGCCTCTTCCTGCGACATTTTTATAACTATAGCATGGAGTTTTGTTCCATGCCTAGTCGAAACTTCTTCTATGAAAGCTTTATCTATACCAACACCACCAATAGCCACACCAACCCCTTCAGCTATGCTTCCAGTTAGCTCTCCTTCTAGTTTAGCTGCAGCATCAACAGTTATAACCTTCTTTATTTTTTCTTTTTTTATCAGTTCACTAGCGACCTTACCTAATTCACCGAGTCTAGCACCAGGACCTTTAGCACGCAGAATAAAAACAGTCTTACCAAGTATTTTCTTCTTTACTATTATACAATCTTTTTGCTCTTTTATTCTGTCCTTTTTGTCTATTAACAGACCTGCGATCATAGGTCCAATTCCATCTCCAATTGGATGCATATTCAATATAGTCTTAACTCCTTTGTAAAACGAATTGGCTATTCTTTCAATCAAAGGTGCTTGCATTTGGACCAACAATGCAACTTGCAAATTTTTGGTTTTTCTTATCAAACCAATGTAATGATTTATTAACTTGTGTATTTGATTCAAGGTTACTGCACCGCTAATGCCAGTGGCTAATGTTTTCAACTCTTCTTCATTTACACTTGGTGAAAATTTTTGAACAAACTCTTCTAGTCTTTTTTCAGATGTTCTTAGTATATGATCCCATTTTCGTATTATTCCGAATGGATCTAGATTAGTTGGTTCTAGCGTGAAGAACTCTAGCATTTCATCCAAGAGTTTTGAAGATTTCTTGGATTTTGACTTGTTAAGTATTTGTCGTTTAGTAGCCCTTAACATCCCTTGAATTTTTTGATCGATTGCTCGTAACTTCAATATAGCTTGGGATAAAATCATTCTTGGGTATATGATTGGATATATAATGAACATTAGGAAAAATAGCAAAGAAGTAAGCCAAGACCAACCAGTTTGCATTAGTATAGCCTCCATGATAATCAATAACTACTAAGTGTTTATAACTATTTAATAATTTTTTATTGTTTCTTTGAGAATATTCATTTGAGAGCCATGAGAATAAAGTTGATTCTGCTGGCAATAGCTCTTGGTATCATAGGGTTTTGGTATGTTACCTCACAAACCGATATAACAGAAAGTTTCATGAATATAAGGCCAAGTGGCCTATTTTCTTACATAATGAGCAGGTTTTCAGAAAAAAACTATCTAGATGTGAAAATAGAAATTAATCCAGAATGGAATGGATACATAAAGATTGTGAATGCAACATTTTATGGAAATGGAACTATAAACAGTGTAATGATAGACAAATATCCAATAGAGATAAAACCCGAAACAATTGAAACTTCTGGTAAAATAGATAAAGGCACTTTGTCTATTAACAATGGTATGATAACTATCTCGGGAACGCTTTTTGATGTGAATTTAGGAAACGGTATAAAATTCACAGAAAAAGGTAAGCTGACATTGGAAATGACAAACACAAAGAATCTATTCATTTTACCTTCAAACGAAAAGGAAGTAGTGATCTATCATTTTACAGGAAAAATCATGGTAACTAGTAACGATAAAACGAACGAGCTATCGATTACAGATGAAAAAGTTTCGTTGAATGGTATAAAAGACCTTAAAATTTTAGTCTTGGATAATTCAATCATCATAGAAGGGTTTGTTGAAAAGATAGAAGGCAATTCATTCGTATACGGTTAGATAAAATGACTGATGAAGAAAAAAAGGTAGAAGAAAAGAAGAAAGAAGAAAGCAATATAATAGAACTAGAGGAACCAGAGATAAAACCACAAGTTTATGTGAAAGTAATCTCTATGAGTACTATAAAAGATGTGGAAGTCGTTGGACAAGCAGTTAGAAACGGTCATGTAGTTTTAGCAAAAATGAAAGATCTTTTGAAATCGCTACCAGAATATGAAACAGCACTCCAGAAGCTAAAAAGATACGCAAACCAATATGGTTGGGATATAGTGCTGTTAGGAGAAGAATACATGCTTTTAGCACCAAGAGGAATTAGAATTGAGAGGTAAACAAAATCTTTAAATCTTGTTTTTTTCATTTTTTATTTCAGTGTTTTTGTTATGGGCCCGTAGCTCAGGATGGTTAGAGCGGCCGGCTCTTAACCGGTAGGTCGTGGGTTCAAATCCCACCGGGCCCATACAAAAAACACGAACGATGACACATTCTAAATTTATCATAAACATATTCAACTGTATAAATTATTCACTACAAAAATCATAAATTATGAATATAATCTAGAAAGACATTTTGAAAATAAAATTCGGCGATGATTTTGAGTAAGCTAAAGATCCATAAAAGTATCTTATGGAAAGGATTTCTACCTAAAGGTTTAATTATTATTTTACTTACTTTCAAACTTTTTTCTATAAGTTTAGGCGAATCCAATTCTGATAGCGATCCACTAGTAGTTCTTGGACCTACTAGCTGTACATATGATGGTAGTTCTTGTGATGCTAACGCTTTATTGTATGATGACGGAACTGGAGTCAGTTATTCAAAAGGTGAAGCTTTAGTAGTTACTTCTTGGAATGATTCAGTAATCGGTTGTTTAGAGATAAATCAAGTCAATGTAACGATAAATTACGATTCTGCTAACGGAGGACAACCAGTTATAGAGATTTCTAATGATTCTGCCACCACTTGGTATTCTACTAGTTGTTTAGGACCACAAGATCAAACAGATAAAACTTACACTTGTGATGTTACTAGCTATTTTGATTGCTCCAATATAAACCAAATAGCTACTAAAGTTACGCATAGTGATGCTGATGCAGGTAAACCATCTAGCCTCACTCTGGATTTGAATATCATAAAAATAAGTTACACAAAAGATACCACTCCACCTATTTGGTCTAATCAAGAGCAAAGCACTTCTACACCAGGAATTGGTGCTAAAGTTAATCTATCTGCTTACTGGCAGGATAATGCAGCTCTGGATAATGCTTGGCTTGCTACGAATGAAACTGGTAGTTGGAAAAACTATACTGATGTTTATTTAGTTGAT
>JAGGZO010000033.1 GCA_021161995.1 Candidatus Aenigmatarchaeota archaeon | reverse complement strand
GTCTTATAAGTCATCATTAAAAGTGAGCTCTTTAGATGAAACCAGATATGCTTTATTTTCTATTAATCTACTGGAAGATTTGATTCAAGACATGATATATTATTATTCCATCTCGGAGATAAAGCCGATAAAGAAGATTTATGAAAATGTAGAGAATGTTGAGAAGACTTATAAATTGATCAAAGAGGCGACAGAAAATGATTAGAGGAAATGTTTGTTTGTCCCCATCGCCTAACACGGTGTAAAAGACTTCGCTACGCTCCGTCTAAATTCTGCTTACGCAGAACTTCTTTTACCCCGAGCCTGTTAGACAACATGTATAGAAAGGTGAAAAGATGATGTATAATGAAGCGTTGAATATCATACGGAAAGCCCATTCTTTCAAAGCTTCTGCGGCATTATTAACTCTTGAACGATACGTCAATGGCACAATGATTCAATGGAATAGGATTCAATCAGATAAAAGAGCACTACCGGGGCCGGGTCCCGGTGTAGATCAAACGCTTATGCTGACCTTGTTCTTGGACATTCATTTCTATTTTGTCTGTTATGATAAAGCTCAGAACCTGCTAAAATATCTTGCCGAAGAAACTGATGGTGATGCGAAGTTGAATAATCTATGGCAAACGCTTAGACATAAGTTCAAGCCATTTAATGATGCCCGAAATCATTTGGAGCATATTGAAAATAGAATAAGAAGAAGGTATTTATCCGATTTCGGCAATCTTGAAAATGATACATTCACTTTCGGTGGAGAACGCTTTGATATCAGCGCATCTGGACTACAAATATTGACAGATGCATACGAACAAGTGGTCGCTATCTTACGCGCAAGACCGAAAAACTATGGCACGTCGCCTAACAGCGGATAAAAGACTTCACTATCGTTTCGTCCAAATTTTGCCTTTGGTAAAACTTCTTTTATCCTCAATACGCTAGACGAAATTAGGCTTAGGTTTTATTATGCAAAAAACTATATCAAGTCAAAAGATCAGAGAGAAACTTGGTTTTTTAAAGACAAGATTACCAAAGCAGCCCACGGCGGTAAATAGTTTATATTCTCTACCAGCAGAATTTGTTGAGGAGGTCGTAAGAAGCAACTATTCCCAAGCTTCGCTTCAAAAAATATCAGATCATATAGGGTACTATTTGGGCCTATTTAAAAGCGTGAAAATTACTTTCATAGAGGAATTCACAGATAATAAATGGGTCGGGACTAGCGATGGGATATTGGTTGGTGATAGAAATGGGTCTCCCGTAAGTGGGTTGTATAAAACTATTGGTTTTGATCATAGCGAAATATTATTGATAAAAAAACACAAATACGAACTTAAACATATACTTGCTATTCTTGCCCATGAGTATACGCATAATTATCTTTATCATCATAGAATAAGTGAATCGGAAGAATCGGAGAACGAAATATTGACTGATCTTGCAACTGCATACTTGGGGTTAGGACATCTGCTTATCCCAGGATATAAACCTATTACTTGGACTAGCGATCATTGGAACTATGTTTTCGCAAGTGGTTATACTACACATACTTTGTCAATTGGTTATGTTACTCCAAGCACAATTAGAAGAGCTATAATAATGTCTGCTGGATTAAGAAATTGGAATCCCAAAGAAGTAATTGCTAATTTTTCTTCTGTCTGGGATAAGATTATTGCTTATTTCCAACTGTGGCCTTATAGAAATAGACTTAGAAAGATTGAAAAGGAAAAGAGACAAGCCACAATCATTATGAAAAAAAGGGATGAACAGATCAATTCCCTCAAGATCAATGTTGATGAGATTCATAAAATCTATAATCAGGTGCGTGAACTAATAAAGAGCGTTTCGATCACCACAGATCCATCATCCATCACAGCTGAGGATGGTCGTATGCTTGTTGAAATCACTAACAAAATATCTATTGGTGAGCCCATATTTGAAATTAAACGTATCTTAGAAAAAATAGGTAGTCTAAAAACATCGTCTGTTAACACTGAAGAGATTTCCCAATTAGCCAAACAGGTAGATGGGTTGAAGAAAATTATTTCTAAATGGCGTGAGTTATTGTGTAAGTATAGTAGTAATGGCGTAACTTCGCCTAACAGCGGATAAAAGACTTCACTATCGTTTCGTCCAAATTTTGCCTTTGGTAAAACTTCTTTTATCCTCAAAACATTGGACGAAACGGTGGGCTTTAGTAAACCCCGTTAGAAAGGTTCCATCCACAAGGAGGAGATTAAAAAACAAAAAGAAAGGGTTATTTAGTCGCAATTTAGAGCGGATTGAAAAGTCGCCGAAGAGGCGATTTTTTGGTAGAATAAAATTTAAACATAGAAGTTGATGGAATTTAAACTTAAAGTAAAAATCAAGCCATCCGGAGATCAGCCGAAGGCAATAAAAAAATTAGTAGATGGTCTTAAAAAGGGGCACAAGTTTCAGACCCTTTTAGGAGTAACTGGCTCAGGCAAGACATTCACCATTGGTTGTGTAATTGAAAAAATCC
>JAGGZO010000062.1 GCA_021161995.1 Candidatus Aenigmatarchaeota archaeon | reverse complement strand
ATACCAGCTGATCAACAAAAAGCATTAGTATACGTAGGTAAATTAGGTTCAACAACAACAGAAGGCGGTACATACAAAGAATACGTACCAATAACAACCGCTATAGCTAAACTAGACACTGAAGTAAACACAGCAGCATTAGACCACAATCTAGTAGTCGTAGGAGGTCCATGTGCAAACAGAGTAGCAGCAGAATTAATGGGAGTCAACTTTGGACAATGGCCAGAATGTGCAGCTGGCATTGAACAAGACAGTGCAATAATCAAGATATTCGACGACGCGTTCAACTCTGGTAAAGTAGCAGTACTAGTTGCTGGTTACAACGCAGAGAACACAAGAGCAGCAGCAAGCATATTGCAACAATACGATACCAAGCTAGCAGACATAGATGCAAGCGAAGTAATAGTCAGAGGTACAGAAGCTTCAACAGCTACAATAGAACCTGTAACCGAGTAAACCCCTTCCTTTTCTTTTTTATTTTTAAATTATAATTCTTCTTTTAATGACTAGGAAGAAACGAAAAAAGAACGAACCTCTTATAATAATCGGTTTTGTCTTGTTTATAATCAGTTTCATAACAACTCTTTATTTTGCAACTAGACCAAAGAATAGAATAGAATATTATGGCCAGGTTTTCGAGTTCAGGAGAGATATAAGAATGGCCAAGAATATACCAGTGTATGATAATTGCAGCATAAACAATGTCATATTTTCTCCAGCTGTAAAAAGAATAAACATTGTTTTTTATGCTAACGACAGCTATAAAAACTATATTGCATTAGAGGCAATTGAGCTAACTTACAAACTAAACTCTGCGATGATTTTGCATGGTTATCAACCAAAAATAACTAGTAAATCTGTATTCAACATAACTAGCTTTAGTGAGCTAAACAACACACCATACGAATTTAACATACTCATAGTTTCACCAGACTTAACTGATGAAACAAAAGTTGTTTGTAATAGTAATACTGCAATAATAGAAGGTAAGGATTTGGTTGGTCTGGATTTAGCAACCATAAAGTTCATATTAACTGCTCTTGGAATTCAAGCTTAAGGCGGTTGGAATGCAGTTCACAGATTTAGTGTTTTACGTTACTTCCTTCTTTTCTATTTATTTTTCTGTGTTTCTTTTGCTATCTATTTTTGAAAAAACCCGAGTTAAAAAAAAGAAGATGAAAAAATATCCGTTTGTTAGCGTTGTGATACCCGCTTATAACGAGGAAGATGTTATAGAAGACACGGTTTTATCCGTTGTTAATCAGAACTATCCTAAAAACAGATACGAGATTATTGTTGTTGATGATGGGTCAAAAGACAGAACAAGAGAAATAGTAAGGAAATTGATTAAAAAAATACGTAAACCAAAAATACGATTGCTTGTTCATAGAAAGAATAAAGGTAAAGCTAGGTCGTTGAACGATGCAATTAGAATATCTAAGGGTAAATATTTTGTTACAGTTGATGCCGATTCATTCCCAAGAGAGGATTGTTTGATTAAAGGTGTAGAACTATTAGAATCAGATAAGGATGTAGTTGCTGCTAGCGCCGTTGTTAAAGTGTACAAACCAAAAACCATAATTCAGCATTTGCAGTATCTTGAATATTTGGCATATGCTTTCTTGAAAAAGATATTGAGTAAAATATACGCCATACATGTTTTACCAGGACCGTTTACTATTTACAGAAAAAGTGAGTTAAAAAGAGTTGGTGGTTTCGATGAAAACACCTTAGTTGAGGATCAAGAGATTGCCTACAGATTACAAAAACACAACAAAAAAATACTTCAAATAAACGATGCTATTGTAGAAACTGTTGCCCCACCGACGTTAAAAAAACTTTACAGACAAAGGAGAAGATGGGCGATTGGTTCTTTGTTAACCCTCTGGAAATATAGAGACATGCTTTTCAGAAAAGAGTATGGTGATTTTTCACTTTACCAACTACCAAACTTATTGGTAGCGATGATACTACCAATAATAATCGTTGTTATGTTTTCATTCCATGCCTATAATTGGCTGAACGACTTGTACATTAAGATTCAAGTTTACGGAACTGACTTATCTTGGTTGTTTCCTGATAGCATAGAGCAAATAAGAGAGTCTTTTACTCTAAGTAAATTCACTACCGACTTTACGATGATATATCTTTTAGTAACAATGTACCTGATAACCTCATTCATGCTCTATAGGTCTTTCAGAATGGTTGGTGAGAAGATAAACGCAAAGAAAATCATAATAGCTATCCCGTTTTTTGTGTTTTACTATATCATTATATCGTTTATCTACACATTTTCCTATGTGGAGTTGCTACTTGCCAAAATAGGTAAGAGGGCGTTAAAATGGTAAAGCGAGAAATCAAAGCACATAAGTATATAATAAGCTTACTCGTTTCTATTTTGATATTCACCACTGGCGTTCTAGTTGGAGAGAGAACGAATTTTAAGCAAACAGAAGAGTTCGCAAGTGAGTTAGCCGAGAGGTCTTTAGATCTAGACAGCGTTCAACTACATACAACATACGTTTCCTTTTTGTTATCGCAACAAGGATTCGATAACACTACAACATGTAAAATAATCGGTAAATCTATAGAAGCAGACCTTAAGTTATTGGATAAGGTTGAAAGTAAATTGAATTATTTTGAAAGCAAGGATGTTTTTGGTTCTGATTATTGGAGGCTAAAAAGAGATTATACACAATCTTTGTTTAGGCTGTATATATTAACAGAAACTTACAGACAAATGTGCGGCAAGAAAATAGTAAACATACTTTATTTCTATACTATTCCTTGTGATGAATGTAAGGTTCAATCAGAGATATTGTCGAAGGTACAAAAAAGCTATAAGGATGATGTTTTTGTTTATAACTTTGATGCTTCTTTAGAAGATAAAGAACCATTGATTTCTACACTTAGGTATGTTTATACTGTAACTACATTTCCAACCATAATAATAGAGAATTATACCTTCGAAGGAATAACGAATGAACAAACATTAAAAAGCGTTATAGACAAGATTTTATCATCATGAAGAGGAAAAAGAAAAATAATTTCGATACAAAGAAACTTCAAGTCATAATTCTTTCTGTTTTGCTAGTAGCTAACGGAATTGCAACTTCTATACTGCTTAAGAATGTAAAGATACCGTGGGTCGATGAAGCAATATACGTTTCTATGGGTAAGTACATTTTTTCGAGGGGAGAATATGGCTACATGGATGTTTTCAGGGCCTTTGGTCTACCATTGCTATCAGGTATTGCTTGGTTGATTGGTATTTCACCTCTTATTTTTCTAAAATACCTTTCAATATTTTCATGGTTTTTTTCTGCTATAGTTCTCTATGAAATAGAGAGAAAAATATTGAAGACTGGAAATATGATATCTTTGATATCATTTTTGTTCTTTCTGGGTTTTTCCATTTATTACACTAGGGCATTAACAGATTCCATTTCAATGTTTTTTGGCTTGCTCGGTTTCTATTTTTTGCTAAGGAAAGATTTTTTTAGCTCTGGGTTCTTTTTTGGCTTTTCTGGTCTAATCAGATACACTGGTTTAACATACTTTTTAGTAGCTATCGTTGCCTATTTTGTGAATGAGATTCTTCACAAAAAACAGTTTCATCTAAAAACATTTCTGAAAAATGTTGGTGTATTTACACTGATGTTTTCTGTAATGTTCTTACCCAATCTACTGTTAAGCAAAGCGTATTTCGGATCATATCTCTATATGATACTGTCGACTTTCAAAAACAGGTACGAACAAATGTGGTATGGTGATGCAAATTTGTTAACACATCTTGGTTTTGTGTTCTTGACACCTTTAGCGTTTTCAGTGTTTTTGATTCTGAAAAAAGAAATGTTTAACGAACAATATTCACTAGCATTCATCTTTGTATTCATACTTTCATTGTTATTTTTCTCGTCGCCAATAATGACAAAGGAGAAAAGATACTTTATGTTTGTCTTACCTTT
>JAGGZO010000053.1 GCA_021161995.1 Candidatus Aenigmatarchaeota archaeon | reverse complement strand
GAAAAGAGGTCTGTGGATAGGAAAACAATATGAACTAACAGATGAGAAAAAAGCAATAGGAATAGCAAAAAAATTAGCAAGAGATACTAACTCTATTATACTAATAAAAAGATTTGAGTATGATGATTCACTAAACATGGGTATCATCCATGGAAAAATAATTATTAGCGGTAGAAAGATCTATGCAAAACACGGTAAAAAAGCTAATACAACTAAAAATTTTGTTAAGGTATATCCAGATGGGAGAGTAGAATACATGAAATAAGAAAATGAAAAAAACACTCCAACACTCTCAATAAAAGTAATCAAATCAGCGTCACACTCTTATACTGGAAAGCTGAACAAATTTTTCTCAATGATAGTTAACTTTTCAAAGAAGGTAATGAAGTAAGCATCTAATACGTAACAATTATTTCAAAACAACTCCAGTTTCCATATACCATAGATACAAATCCAATTCTGCTAGACTTAACCCAACTCTATCAGCTATTTTCTTAAGCACATCTTCTATTTCTAGATACTTCCTTTTTGTCAATGTTTTAGGCTTTTCGATTAATCCATGCCTAACTAAAACATCAACAATATGAAAATCTATTATAGCTAAATTTTTGTAGCCTATATTTCTAAGAAAATGGCTAGCTTCTTTATAACCCAAGCCCTTTATGTTCTTCACCAACCACTCTCTCTTTTCTTTTTCGGTTAATTCTGAGTTAAGAATCTTATCTATTTCACCAATCTTCTTTCTCGCTTCTACTATGTACTTAGCCCTTGTGCTCGGAAACCTATGACCTAGTTCTTTTAGCTTTTTAGCCAGTTGATCATAACCAAGAATGAGAAAACCATCTCCAGTAGCCTCTTGTATTTTAACCCCACCTCTTGCATTATAGTTAGCCGTTAGTATGCAAAAACACAACTCCTTGAATATCTCCTTTATGCTAGATCTACCAATTCTCTCAAATTCTTCAATCCTTTTTTGTATAACAGAAGAAACATTAGATGATTTCAACTCCTCAATTTTGTTAATTAGTTCAGCTAAACTCATACTCTAAAAATGAGACAAAAAAATAAAAATGGGGGAAAGGATCTATTTCTTTTTCTTTCGAGAAGATTTTTTCTTAGCTGCCTTTTTCTTAGATGATTTCCTCTTTACAGTTTTCTTTTTAGAGCCTCTTTTACAAGGCATAATATTTTTTACCTTACTTTGCCTATATAGTTTTACTTTTGTAAAACATTTTTAGAAATCCTGAACTCCAATTTCCATAACCTCTTCTTTTGCCGTAAGAATATCTATTGCTTATTAGCTACATCTTAACGACTTCTCCTTTTATGATGTTTTTCACTCTTTCAGCCGAAAAACCATGTTCCATAACATAGTCATATACCTTAGTAACTATCTCTAGCGCACTTTTTTTATCATAATGCTTGTCCATCAAAACTTCACCAAGATAACAGATCACTTTCCATTCATCACTATTCACGTTATTGTAAGTCATGTCTCCACTTAGCTCATTTCTATTTATAGGTGATTTGTGCTTCGATAAAGCAGCTTCAAAAATCGATGAATACTTTACCATTATAGGATATCCGTACAACGGCTCGTCGCTATAAGCACACATTATTATCCTAAGCTTCTTAGCAAATTTTGGAGAACCCGTTTCTTTGAGGCTGTTAAACACTTCAAAGATAAAGAATTCTCTTGCTCTGGTATCATATTTCTTAAGAGCCTTTATCATAAACTCGTCTGAGTATATCTCCAAAGCATTTCTGAATACATCATCATCAATCTGAGAAAGCGACATCAAATACACAGAAAGTTTTACTGCTGTAGATTTATCAAAAGAATACTGCTTTACTGTTTTTGCAGCCTTAATTGCTTCTTCAGCACTACCCATCATTGACATTATCTCATAGAATTCTGAAATAAGAGTTCTAGTTTCTTCGAACATATCAATATCAAATTCGTTTATAACATCAGCCACATCTTTACTTAAATAAAGATTTTCAACATCTTTTGTTGAGGCTGCATTTATTCCTCTATTTTCATAGTATTCGTTCAAATCTAGAACATACTTTTTTATTTCATTGACAACCCTTTCAGAATAGAGATCTTCAAGTCTCTCTTTCATATTTCATTTTTTTCTATTAGTGTTTAAATATATCCATGTATGAGCGGTAACTCGGTTGTCTCTTTAACAGTCTCGAACACCACAACAGTAACAGTCTTTAGGACACCCTCTATTTCTCTGAGTTTATCCAACACGAACTTACCGATCTCCTCAGAATTTTTACCTCTAACTTTAAGTAGCATATCCCATTCACCCGTTATTATATGAACTTCTTGTACAAAAGGCAGTTTAGATATTTCCTTTGCAACCTCTCTTTGACTTTTTTTACTAGAGGTATCATAGGCAACTAGAATAAAAGCAGTAACATCTAAACCAACTTTTTTGGGGTCTATGATTGCCTTATAATCTTTAATCAACCCATTCTGTTCAAACTTTTTGATTCTGTTAAACACTGTAGTAACGGGTAAAGATGTCTTTCTCGCTAATTTTTTGAGGCTAACTCTAGAATTCTGCTGTAGGATTCTAAGTATTTGAATATCTTTCTTATCTAGCTTCATATATTGAATATTTTTC
>JAGGZO010000084.1 GCA_021161995.1 Candidatus Aenigmatarchaeota archaeon | reverse complement strand
ATATATGACAATAGAAGATGATACTGGGAAAATTTTTGTTCCGCTGTTTTCAAATTTGGTTAGTTCAATTGACAAAGAAATTATAAACAACCTATTTCTTGGTAAACATGTTAGAATAAAAGGATATGTTGATATGTATAAGGATAGCTATGAAGTAATTCCTTATTGCTCTTCTTGTATTGAAATAATTAACAGATAAATAATATTGTGGTAGGAGACTTTCTGCTCCTGCTTCTTATGGTATTTCTTTCATCTATAGCTGGATATTTTTCTGGAATAATTCCTGGTATTCATGTAAACACAATAATACCAGCTCTTTTGATGTTAGATGCTAAACCAATAATGCTAACTGCTGTAATAGTTTCATTTTCGATCTCACAGATATTTTCGGATTATCTCACAAGTGTGTATTTTGGTGTTCCAGATGTTTCAAATCCTTTGAACGTTCTACCAGCTCATAGACTAACTATGAAAGGTCGTGGATATGAGGCATTTAAACTTTCTATAATAGGTGTTCTTGGTTCGATTTTAATAACGATTATCATAACATTCTTGATAATGCCTATCTTTCCATCTTTCTATTCCTATGTTAGGCAATATGTTCTATACCTTATATTGTTTGTCGTTTTCTACACATTGCTTACAGAGCAAAATATCATGAAAATAGCAATTTCTTTTGTGGTGTTTTTGCTGTCTGGTTTACTTGGGTTATTGGTGTTGAATACATCTCTAGTTTCGAGAACAAATTCTCTGTTACCTATGCTTACAGGTCTCTTTGGTTTATCTCAGATATTGGTTAGTTTGTTCGAAAAATCAAAATTGCCTAAACAAAAAACAGATGAGAAAATTAACATGAAATTAAACTCATTGATAAAAGCAATTTTCATCGGGTCTGTTGCTGGTATAGTTGCAGGATTTCTTCCTGGAATAGGCGTTTCTCAGGCTGTTATGCTGTTCTCACCATTCCTGCCTAATACAAGAGAATTTCTAGTTGCAACTGCCAGTGTTTCTGGTTCTAATGAAGTCTTTTCATTTTCATCAATGTATATGGTTGGAAACCCAAGAAGCGGCGCTAGTGTTGCAGTTAAGAGGTTGTTTCAAGATTTTACATTTTTCCATTTTCTTTTTATAACCAGCGTGATGTTGATATCCTCTGCTATAAGTTTCTACATATCTTTACGAATAGGAAAAGTGTTTCCCAGAATGATTTCAAAGGTTGATTACAGGAAACTAAATATATTTATTGCAACGTTTTTGATTTTGATTGTCTATTCATTTACCGGGTTTCATGGAGTACTCATATTATTAACCTCCACGTCTCTTGGTATTTTTTCTATATTGAAAGGTATAAAGAGGGTTCATATGATGGGGTGTTTGTTATTACCTACTATGTTGTTTTTCTCTGGATTTTACTATTCTGCGCTATCTTTGCTAGGAATATAAGAATAAAAAAAGTTTCATACTTAATTATTTCATAGTGTTGGGAATATGGCAAAGTTAGAAAAAATAATAAATCTGTGTCTTAAGAGAGGTATAATTTTTCCTACTGCTGAAATATACGGATCTCTAGCTGGTTTTTTCGAGTATGGTGAAATAGGCCTCAGAATAAAGAGAAAACTAGAAGATTTATGGAGAATGTATTTAGCGAGCGATCCATATTTGAGAATAATAGAAATATATGGTTCTATCGTTTTACCTGAACCCGTTTTAGTTGCCAGTGGTCATGTTAAGGGATTTGTAGATCCCATAACACAATGTAAAAAATGTCATACTATATTCAGAGCTGATCATCTCATAGAAGAAAAGGCTGGGTTGTTTGTAGAAGGTAAATCAGTAGAAGAAATGACGAAGATAATAAGAAAAAAGAATATAAGATGCCCAAAGTGTGGTGGTGAGCTAGACGATGTTAAAGTTTTCAATCTAATGCTCCAAACAAATATCGGACCTGTTAGTGGAAACACCGCTTATTTAAGACCTGAAACAGCTCAAAATATTTTCATAGATTTCAAAAGAATATTCAATACATACAGAGGAAAACTACCATTTGGTATAGCACAAATAGGTTTTGCATTCAGAAATGAGATATCACCAAGAAATTTCTTGATAAGAATGAGAGCTTTTCATCAAGCAGAGATAGAGGTATTCTTTGATCCTAAAGATGATAAGTGTCCGATAGAAAAAGTAAAGGATGTTAAAATACCGTTTGTCTCTAGGGAATGCCAATTGAGTGGGAAAGAGAAAATAGAGTGGAAAAGCATTGATGAACTATTAAAAGAAGGTATAATAAAAGCAAAATGGCAGGCTTATTATCTTGCTAAAGAATATGAATTCTTTACCAAAGTACTTGGTATACCAAAAGAAAAACTCAGGTTTAGGTATGCGCTTGAAGAAGAAACACCATTCTACTCCAAAGGAAATTTTGATTTGGAAGTTTACATGGATGAGTTAAAATGGAAAGAAGTTATTGGTAATGCTTACAGAACTGATTATGATTTATCTACACATTCGAAGTGTAGTGGTGAAGATCTTTCAATAACTACAGATAATGGTAGGAAAATAATACCTCATGTAGTAGAACCTTCTCTTGGTATAGAAAGAACTTTATTGTCTATTTTATGGTATTCGTTCAAAGAGAAAGGAGAAGATAGAGGCTGGAATTGGCTAAAACTACCTTATCATCTATCCCCATATTTAGTTGCTGTGTTCCCGCTATTATCAAACAAAGAAGAGTTAGTCAGTAAAGCTAGAGAAGTTTTTGAAACTCTCAGAAAAGAGTTTGGTAATGATGTTTTGTATGATGAAAAAGGATCGATAGGTAAGAGATATGCCAGAGTAGATGAAATTGGTGTGCCATTTGCTATTACTATAGATCATCAAACACTAGAAGATAATACTGTAACAATAAGATTTAGAGATACAAAGACTCAAGAAAGAATAGCTATAGATAAAATAGTAGAGAAGATAAATTCTCTAGTTGAAATACGCATTTAGAATTTTTACGTGAAACCGTTTAATAAGATTTTTTGTATGAGTATTTTTTATGGTATTTTCGAAGGAAGAGCTCAGAAAGAAATTTTCGGAAGAATGGGATAAACACTATAAACTGAATTTTCTTGTAGAAAAGGGTTTTGTCAGAAAGAAATGTAAAAAATGTGGTAAATATTTCTGGACATTAGATCCAGATAGAGAACTTTGTGGTGATCCGGAATGTGTTGGATATCAATTCATAGGAGAGAAGATAACCAAAGAAGAGTTAGGCTATGTTGATACTTGGAAGAAAATAGAAAAATTTTTCGTTAAGAATGGCCATGAATCTATAAAGAGATACCCCGTTGTTTGTAGATGGTATCCATTACCTTTTGTCATAGCTTCGATAGTGGATTTCTACAGGATTGAGAATGGAAGAATAACGTTTGAAATGCCTGCCAATCCGCTAATAGTTCCGCAGTTTTCTATTAGGTTCAAAGATGTTGAAAATGTTGGTGTTACAGGTAGGCATTATACCAGCTTTGTGATGATAGGTCAGCATACCATATATGATGGTAAACAAGGGTATTGGAAGGAGAGAACGATCGAGCTGGATTACAGACTGCTAACAGAGGTTTTTGGTATAAAACCAGAAGAAATAACATTCATCGAGGATTTGTGGGCCGGACCACAGGCATTTGGTCCGAGTATGGAGTATTTCGTTAGAGGTCTAGAACTAGGTAATGCTGTTTTTACGCAATTCGAAATAGTTGGTGACAGCGTTAGGGAAATGAAAAATAAAGTTGTTGATATGGGCGCTGGACTGGAAAGATTTGCATGGATTTCATCTATGTTGCCAAGCAGCTATGATGTTGTTTTTGAACCAGTTGTTAGCTATTTAAAACAATTCGTAACAGAAATTCCAGATAGAGATTTCCTTGTTAGGTATTATAAAGTTACTGGCAAATATGATGCACAAGAGCTGGGGATAGATAAAGTAAGAGAACTGGTTTCCAAAGAACTAGGTGTTGATAAAGAAGAACTTGCTCGTACTTTTGAACAACTAGAGGCTATTTATTCTATTGCTGATCATATGAGGACTTTAGCATTGGCTATTTCAGATGGTGCATTGCCAAGTAATGTTGGCGGTGGATATAATCTAAGGGTGATATTTAGACGTGCTGTAGACTTCATCGAAAAATTCGGCTGGAATGTAGATCTGATGAAAATAATAGAACTATATGGTAAGCAATTATCTGCCTTTGGAAATGAAATAAATGAAAACCTCGACTTGATACACAGAGTTTTTGATATAGAAAGAAAAAAATACAAAGAAACAAAGAAAAGGACAAAAAGAATAATAGAGTCTATTATCAGAAAAAAGAAGCAGATAGATGAAAAAGATTTGATAATGATGTATCAATCCCATGGGATAACTCCAGAAGTTGTGAAGTCGTTCATACCAAATCTAAAAATACCCGAAGACTTTTATGATAGAATATCACAAAAAACGAGAAAAATCAAAGAAGTTAAAACCAAATTCACTCATGATGTTAGTGATGTTGAACCCACAAAATTACTGTTTTATGAAATAGAGGATAGATTTGAGTTTGATGCTAAAGTATTGAAAATCTTTGATAATAAATTTGTTATCCTTAATCAAACATTATTCTACCCAAAGATGGGCGGTCAGGATCATGACACAGGATTCATAAACGGGTGTAGAGTTGTTAATGTGTTCAAGATAGGTAAAATTGTCGTTCATGAGGTCGAAAATCCGAACTTTAAAGAAGGAGATTGTGTTCATAGTAAAATAGATGAAGAGAGGAGAAGAATATTGACTATTCATCATGATGCAACCCATATAGTAATGGCTGCGTGTAGAGAAGTGCTAGGTAATCATGTTTGGCAAGCTGGTGCTGAAAAAACAATAGAAAAAGCAAGGTTAGATATAACACATTACCAAAACTTAACAGAAGAGGAAGTTGAAAAGATAGAAGAAGTTGCTAACAGAATAATAAGAGAAGAAAAGCCAATTAAAAAATTCTTTTTACCTAGGGGAGAAGCAGAGAAGAGATACGGATTCAGGATATATCAAGGTGGATATGTACCAGATAAAAAAGTTAGAATCGTTGAAATAGAAGATTACGATATAGAGGCTTGTGGTGGTACTCATGGTAACAATACTAAAGAGGTTGAGTTTATAACGATTCTCAAAACTAAGAAAATTCAAGATGGTGTGATAAGATTGGAGTTTGCAGCTTCAAAAAGAGCTTTAGAGTATTTAAAAGAAAAATCATCCATTTTGGATGAAGCAGAAAAAATATTGGGTGCTACAGATGATGATGTTATCGAAAAAGCAAAAGAACTCTTTGAGGAATGGAAGAAAAACAGAAAAAAATAGGAAAATAGCTTTCTATCCAGGACGTTTTCAGCCATTTCATAAAGGCCATCTTTCTGCTATTCGGTGGATACTGAAGAATTTCGATTTTGTTATAATAGGTGTTGGCAGTTCGCAAGAATCAAGAACAAAAAAGAACCCATTTTCTTTTGATGAAAGAAAGAAGATGATCGAAAAAACCTTAAAAGCTCATGGTATCAAGAAATCAAAATACAAGATAGTTCCAATACCAGATTTCTTCGATGATGAAAAATGGTCCAAATACTGTATGAAAAATTTTAAGTTTGATGTTGTTGTTACTGGATCACGATGGACTGCCAGATGCTTTAAGAACAAAAGACCTGTTAGACGAGTGAAATTCTTTAAACGAAATATGTACAGGGCAACATTGATAAGAAGAATGATACTGAAAAAGGACAATAAGTGGAAGCAACTTGTGCCTGTAGAGGTTTATAATTATTTAATTGAAATCAACGTCTGTGATGTTCTGAAGAAATCATCCAGTCACTTTCAAAAATAGTCGAAAGTTTGCTTACTATATTGCTATTGCATGTGATGATTGCTATTTCTCTGTTTGTGTTTAATCCCCAAATATTCCAATTCATAGACCCTATCCACGCACATTTATCATCTACTATAGCATATTTTGCATGATAGCTGGTTATGTTTTTACTTTCTTTACCAAATTTTATTTTTATGAGTTTTGAAAGATTTTTCTCTGTTTGATGATTTTCTTTAATATCTTCGTCAAGAATTATTCTTATTTCTATTCCTCTGTTAGCTAACTCATTAAGCAACCTTATTATTCTTGGGTTTGTTAGTACATAGACACTTATACCAATTTTGTAATTGGATGAATTCAGGAATTTCATTAATTCTTTTTCCGAACCAGGATTTGTGATTAATTTTTCATTTTCATCATAAACAACATACCCGGTTTTTTGAGCTGAAATTAGATAGATTACTAATACAGCTATAAAGCTTATTATCAATGGTCTAGCTTTTTGGTAAAATGATGGTTCCTTCATCTGGATCACCTATCTCCAAATAAGTACCATCATGATAATATTTTGCTATTATCGCACAAGTAATTGCATCTAGTTCATCATGCGTTGCATTTTCTGGTATGTTTTTTATACCAAATTCAATTAAGCCACTTCTTAATTTCTCAATTCCTTTAGTTTTTCTTGGAATTCCTAGGATATCTTGAACAGCCCCGGGAAATGTTTCTATTACTTTGTATTTCATTTTTTCTAGAGTCATTTTTAGTCTCATACCTCTTTTTGTTAGCATTCTCATCGGTCCGAGTGTTATGGGAAAAAACTTTATTCTCATTCTTCTTAGTTCTAGATCACATTTTCTGAAGTGTATGCCGTTGTTGATATCTATATCTTTTCTCCCTTTTGGGAGAGATAACGGTGCATCGATTGCTATGATTTTTGGTTTGCATCTTTCTACAATATTTATTATTTCTTCGTCTGTATGCTTTACTGAAAGATGTATTATTCTAAACGAGCTATCCATTACACATATTCCTGTGTTTCTATTTTCAGAACCAGCTAGGTCTATACCCATGAAGTTCAGGAGTTCAGTATTTCGGTCAGACATGTTGGTGGCCTCTTTAACACAGCCTTGCACAGTTCAGAAACTATTGTCGTGTAGTTGTATGTGTTAATTTCTTTTTCGTAGCCTGTATATCCATTGAATATGTATGCTTTGTTCTCATCACTTTTTATCACTTCTATCACTAGTTGGCCATTGAAATCGTTATACAGTGAATAAATATATGATGGTTTTTCTTGTTTGTAGAATAACTTTACTACAGTATAGCCATTTCTAAGATATTCTATTTCTTCGTTTGGGTTGAGTTCTTTAAAGAATATCGTGGAATTTGTTATTTTAGTAGATTCACGGAGTGTACCACCTTTCGGGATTAATGAGATTAAATAACTAGCTTCTAGGATTACTAATATTATTATAGCTGTTTTTTTGTCGAACTTCATCACTTTATAATTAACTCATGTAATTATTTATTATGGTACTAGAATCGATGATTTCGTTCAAAGAGGCCGTTAAAAGACCAAGATACATGTTCTTTATTTCGGGTATAGTTGCTGTTCTCTGTGTAATGATCTCTAAGTTTGTTTTTAACGAATATGTTGGGTTATTCACCACGTTTTTAATAACCATGACATTAATACCGATAACTCGGGTAATTTCGATAAAAGAGACTGAAAAAAGTATAGAGGGTATTAGAGAGGGTTTCTTCCAAAGATATAGAGAAGTTATAATAGCATACGGAGCTATATTTTCTGGTATAGTTTTTTTCCTTTCGTTGCTTTATGTTTTATTACCAGATGGAACAGCCAACATGATATTCTATGAGCAAGTTAGAGAAATCAGTAGGATAAGAGGAAATTTTGTGTTTGGTGGTTTGTTTACTACTATCTTTCTGAACAATGCAATTGTTCTTACTCTCTCGTTTTTGTTTTCACTGTTGTTTGGATTCGGTGCGATATTTATCGTCTCGTGGAACGCTACTGTATTAGCCGCTGCTATAGGCATGCTTTCTAAAGCCCTGGGTGGAGCTAAAACACTACCATTGGCTATACTAACATTTCTGCCACATGGTAGCTTAGAGATACTGGCTTATCTAATAGGCGGGCTAGCAGGTGGTATACTTTCTGTTGCAATAACGAAAAGAAATATAAGTGGGGTGAAGTTCTATAGAGTCCTTAGTGATACTTTTATGCTTTATGTCTACTCTGTTTTATTGCTTGTCGTTGCTGGATTGATTGAATCGATTGCTATAATCCTATCTTAAATCTTTTCTATTGGTTCTATTCTATCAAAGCCGGTGTAAGGCCTTAGTACTTTTGGTACCAATATAGTTCCATCATCTTGCAAATAATTTTCTAGTATAGCACATATAGCTCTTTCTGTTGCAACTAGCGTTGAATTTAATGTATGTAAATACTCTACTTTACCGTCTTTTCTTCTCAGCTTAATATTACCTCTTCTTGCTTGATAATCTGTACAATTCGAGCATGAAACTAGTTCCCTGTATCTTCCCTGTGCTGGGAACCATCCTTCTAGATCATATTTTTTGGCTGCTATTGACCCTATATCACCGGTACAAATGTTCACAACTCTGTATGGTATTCCTAAACTCTGGAAAAATTCTTCTGCATTTTTTATTAACTCTTCATGAATTTGCCATGACTCTTCTGGCTTTGCATAAACGAATTGTTCTACCTTTTCGAACTGATGAACTCTGAATATACCTTTAGTATCTTTACCATGCGATCCGGCTTCCTTTCTGAAGCATGGTGATATGCCAACATATTTTAGTGGTAACTTATCCTCGTCTATTATTTCATTGATGTGGTAACCCAGGATAGCATGTTCTGCTGTTGGTATTAGGTATAGATCTTCGTCTTCTATTTTGTAAATGACTTCTTCAAAATCCCCAAAGCTTGTTGCCGCTTCTTCGACGAATCTTCTTACCATGAAGGGTGGTTGCATTATTATGAATCCTCTCTCTTTCAGAAATTCCAGACCATATCTTATTAATGCAAAGTTGAGGAATACTAGTTTATCTTTCAAATAATAGAATCTTGAACCAGATGTTTTTGATGCTCTTTGAATATCAGCCAATCTAAATTGTTCAACTATGTCTGCATGATGCATTGGCATTTTTTCCGTTATCTCGAACTCAACATCGAATCCTTTTGTTTGTTCTTTGAACTGATTCAAATGTTCTTTGAAAACTCTTGGTTTTCCCCAGAATCTTATTGGAACGTTTTCACTATCATCTTTACCGACAGGAACGCTTTCATGTAATATATTTGGCAAAATCCATAGTATTGCATCTCTTTTTTTCTTTAGCTCTTCTTCCTTTTTTTCTAGTTCATGGATCTTTTCATCTAAAGAAGAACTTTCTTTTATTAGTTCTGTTGCATCACCACCTCCTTTCTTTATTTTTGCGATTTCTCTGGTTATTTCGTTTTTTCTCTTTCTGAGTTTGTTTAGCTCAGAAATGGTTTCTCTCCATTTTTTGTCTAGTTCTATTACTTCATCCACTTTTTTTATTAGTTCTGTTTCTCCTCTTTTCCTTAGGTCGTTCTTTACTATTTCTGGGTGCTCCCTTATGAGATTTATGTCTAGCACTTTATCACCATAAGAAATCTCAACAGTAATTTTTTCTTTAGTAGAACTCCATTAATTAAACGGATTGGCGCTCCATACACCCCACTTAAAAATCTATTTTGTTTAAAAGTTTTTAAACATTAGAAAATTATGGCAGTTTTAAAGAGACCACCTAGATTTGGTAGATGTCCTGTCTGTGGTTATGGAAGAGCAAAAGTTAGATTTAAAACTATAGTGAATTCGAAGAATTCTACCATAACTGTTAGATATATTGAGTGTCCAAAATGTGGTTATAAATCAAAACCAGAATTATGAGAATTTTATTTCTGTGTTTTTCAAATCATTTCCAAAGTTTCTTATCATTTTGGATAAAACGTAAAAGCTAAGTAGGGTCCTTTTGACAATTATCTTTGGCAGCGAAACAGCAAAATCTGACATTCTATACTCTTGTTTTCCAATGAACACGAATACTGATGAAAAAATTACTCTTATTATGAAAGAAAAATACATTATTTGTTCGAGCGCCATGAACTTTGCCATTATAGATCCAGTGAAGTAGCCAAAAGATAACGATAATCCATAGAGCAAATAGAAAACGCCGGATTTCTCTTCAGTATAGTTTTTCCTTATTATGGAGGAGAGATAAGATGTCAATGCGATATTATACATAGATGTTGTTATTCCGGTAAAGAATGTCCATACTAGTATTATATCATATCTTGCAAAATAAACCCATATGAATGGGTTCAATGAAATCATCATGGAACTAACTAAAAAAGATCTTCTATACCCTAACCATTTTATAGTTCTGTAGATGTAATTGCCTAGAATTATCAATGAAATCGTTTGTACAACATTGACAATGCCCCAATGAAATGTTGTTAGTTTAAGATTTTCTACAAGAAATATTGGAAAATATGATGTCGATATACCAACTGAAAAATAGAACAGCGAAGCAACTAATGTAAATCTTGTGAATTTTTTATCAGAAAAAACTTTTCTCAGGTGTAATCTTATTTTTTCTCTTTTAAGTTCATTTCCTCTTCTAGTGAAATTTATCTTGTTGAATATTATCAGAGAAATGAATGATACGATTGAAGTTATGATGAAAACATATATTGTAAATCCATAGACGTAGAGAAGCAATCCTGAAAAGAAATTTCCTATGATTGCACCAATAGCCGCAAAAACATTTAGTTTTGTTATACTTTTTATTCTTCCCTTGCCTTTGAGTAAATCAACTAACAATACTAAATATGAAACAATAAAAGATGATTTTAGTACAGATTCTAGTACAGCTATTGTTGCAAATACGTATTCATTCTTAGCGAATGGGAAAAGAATCCAGATAAGTGACCAGAGAAGTATTATAATTTCTGTGAATTTTTTAGCATCTCTGAAAATATTAAGAAGAAATCCGGCAATAAACCTTGAAATATCACCAGCTATTTCTGCTAATCCACTGTAGAACGCAATGAATGAATGTGAGAATCCTAATGTATGAGCGTATATTGATATAAACGGTCCAGCAAAATTTATAGCGATTGAACGAAAAAGCCTAAATAAATGAAAATTTTCTTGCTGGTCAGGATTTTCCATAAAATTCTTAATGTACACTCAGTTAATTAAGTTAAATTACAAAATATTCATCATGTCTGGGATATTTAAGAGATACGATATACGCGGTGTTTATCCTAAAGAAATAAATGAGGAAATCTTTTATGAGCTCGGTAAAGCAATAGGAACGTTTTTTGGTGAAAATAAAACTATTGTTGTTGCTAGGGACGTTCGCTTATCGAGTGAATCTCTAAAGTTTAATTTAGTACGTGGTCTAGTGGAAGTTGGTACTAGCGTTATAGATGTTGATATAGTTCCAACACCAACATTTCATTTTTTAGTTAGCTGTTTTGGTGCTGATGGTGGTGCTATAATTACTGCTAGTCACAATCCACCAGAGTATAATGGAATAAAATTGTGTAGAGACAATTTGGTACCAATAGGTTTGGGAAACGGTTTAGAAAAAATTGAAGAAATATTTAGAACAAAGAAGTATTCTGCACCTAGTAGAAATGGCTCAGTTAAACAAATAGAGAATCCTTATTTACCACATCTAGATTTCCTTTTGAAAAGGGCCCCTAAAATATCAAAAACAGTCAGAATAGTTGCGGATCTTGGAAACGGATCTGCATGTGAATTTTTCAAGAACTTAATAAAAGGAATAAAAGATGTGGAATGTATTTTGTTGAACGATGAGTTCGATGGTAATTTTTCTAATAGGTTACCAGAACCAAAAGAAGAAAATATACATGAGCTTGTTGATGAAGTTAGAAATATAAAAGCTGATTTTGGAATAGCCTTTGATGGAGATTCTGACAGAATAGTTTTTGTTGATGATAAAGGTAGAATATTGCCTGGTGACTGGGTTCTTACTATTTTTGCCAAATATCTCCTTCCGAATAGCGAAAATAGAAAAGTCGTCGGAGAGGTTACATGTACAAGTATGATAAGGAAGATTGTTAATGAGCTTGGAGGTGAGTATGTCGAATCTTCTGTAGGGAGAAGATTTATAATAGAAAGGATGCGAGAAGATGATTGTTTTCTAGGAGGTGAAGTTTCGTCTCATTTCTATTTTAAGGACACAAATTACGTTGATGATTCTTATTATGCTTTCATAAAAATGCTCAGTATTATTAGTAACAGTGACAAAAAGCTGAGTCAGATGATAGATGAAATAGGCTTTCCACTAAAAACAAGGTTTTCACTACATGCTGAAACTGAGGAAGAAAAAAACAAAATTATAGAGAAGATAAAATCAAAGTTCTTGAAATATCCATGTGATGAAAAAGATGGTGTTAAAGTGTTTATTGATGAGTCGACCTGGTTCGTGGCTAGGCCATCCAACACAGAACCTATTGTAAAGTTTATTGCTGAATCTAATGAAGAAAGGAAACTTGAAAGTATCAAAAAATCTATACTTGAAATACTCAAATGATTACTTGAGGTATCTCATGAGATTTTTGTATGATATTTTTATTGCTTTTTCCGGTTTTATTCCTCTCAATTCGGCAAATTTTTCTATCGTATTTTTTAGCATAAATGTTGAAAGCCTAATCCCTCTGGTTTTATATGGTCCGTCGCTTTCGAAGAGTACATTACGTAGATTCACGTTTTTTGCTGCCTCAAAATTGTTTTTACTATCTTCGAATACAACATTTATGCCGATAAAATACCCAACACTTTCTATCTGCTTCATTAATGGTATTGAACCTGTGTACCAGTGAAAGTAAGCTTTTTTTATGTCATACTTTAGGAGAAGTTGAAATATTTTACCAGCGGTTCCGGCGGAATGAATATTTACAGCTAAATCATAATCAGCGGCTGTTTTCAATAATTCCTCAAAAACTTTCAATTGTACATCAAGAGTTTTCCTGAATCTTGTTTTATCTAGCCCGATTTCACCGATTATTTTTATACTGGTTCTTTTTATCAGTTCTTCTATTTTTCTTAACTCATCTTTTACGTTTATTCTGTGAGGTATCCACGGATGAATACCAACAACCGGAATTATGTTTCTGTATATTTTTGAAAGTTCTATTGATTTTTTTGATGTTGAATAGTCTTCAGAAACAGAAATTATTATAAAATCTTTTTCAAGTTTTTCCAATTCGTTTTTTGAATAATCATAAGCATGAGAGTGCGCATCTACTATCTTCATTCTTTTATTAAAATGGCATTAACTGTTCCGTCTTGACCCGGTCTTGAAGTTACCTTTGCGTTTCCTAATTCTGTTTTTATTATTGTGCCTTTTGTTATTATATCTGCTCTTGCATAGAATGAGTTTGCTGGGTTTTCAACAACATCGATAACCTTAACTTTCTTGACTTTTTTTGTTTTTGGGTCTAAAGCATTTGCATATGCAACAATTTTCATTCTTAGTTTTAATCCACCACCCTTTGTTCTAATCTTAACGACTTTCTGTTTTTCACCTATTTTAGGTTCGGAAAATTCTCTACCTAATTCATATTTTCTTTTCTTTCTATGTGGCTTAATTCTACCTCCTGTGGGTTTTCTTCCGCTTAACTCACCATGGAAAATTGCCATAAGATGTTTGTGCAAAAAAAGCTTATAAATGTTAATTTATACGAAAGCTTTTTGTAAAGGAATTTGAAGATGTATAAAAAGATTTAAAAATAAGTTATACTAATCTAATTTGTTATTAAAGGTGAAAAAACATGCCAAACGAGAGACCGCTAGATGTGCTAGAAAGAGCAAAGGGTAAGAGAGTACTTGTTAAGATAAAGAGCGGAGAACAGTTCACAGGTATATTGAGAGCTGCAGACCTGCACATAAACCTATGGCTAGATGATGCTGAACTAATAACCGAAGATTCAAGAAAGAGGATGGGAACAATACTAATAAGAGGAGATACAGTAGTTTATGTTGCCCCTGAGTGAGGTGTTTGTGAATGAGTAAAGGTACACCGTCAATGGGTAAGCATTCGAGAAAGGTTATTCATATAAGATGTAGGAGATGTGGCCATATTTCATATCATGTTAGAAAAAAGAGATGTTCTTATTGTGGATATCCAGATCCTAAATGGAAAAAATACTCATGGCAACAAAAAACAAGATTTGGGAAGAGAAAACATTGAAATTTCTGTGTAATATCATTAATTGTTTCTGGTACAATAGGAAGATATCTTTATTATCGTTTTTTATCTATTCGGGTTTAATCTTTATACTTTCATCTATTCCTGTAAAAATTCCGTATTATTTCTTTGATCCAAGAAAGCTTACTTTGCATTTTATAGAATACTTTATTTTAGGAGCTTTATCGTTTTTTGCTATTAGAAAGAAAAATATCTCCATAGCTTTTTCTATTGCTTATGGAATTACGGATGAAATTCATCAGTATTTTGTTCCTGGTAGGTTTTTTGATTTTTATGATATGTTTGCGGATTCCACTGGTTCTGTGTTTGGAATAATGCTAATCTTGTTTGTTTTGAATGAATGCAATAGAAGAAATCTTTTAAAGATGTAAAACATTTATTTAGATTGCTCGGTAAAATAAAATATTGATGGGCCCGTAGCTCAGGATGGTAGAGCGGCGGGCT
>JAGGZO010000004.1 GCA_021161995.1 Candidatus Aenigmatarchaeota archaeon | reverse complement strand
TCCATAATTCTTAAACTAATAAAAGAATTGGATGAAGGTGAAGGTGTGTTAGTAGGAAAAATATTTGAAAATCTGAAATTAGATGAAAGGGAGATCGAAAATGTGATAGATCAATTATTAGAAGAAGGAAAATTGTATGAACCAAAACCCGGCGTATTAAAGGTGGTAGAATGAAAAGTTATGAAGAACTTTTAGAAGAGGCGCTCAAGAAAATACCGAAAAAAGTTGATATAGATACAAGAAGATTCAAAATGCCAACAGTATCTGTTGTATATAGAGGAAGTAAAACTGTGATAAGAAATCTCAAAGAGATATTAGATGTTTTAAGAAGAAAAGAGAGACACTTCATTAAATATATGCTAAGAGAAGTAGGTATAGCTGGCCAAGTCATAGGAAATGAATTGATATTAAATGGTATAGTTAGGAAAGAAACTTTACAGAGAAAATTAGAGCAGTATGTGAAAGAGTTTGTGCTTTGCGATGTATGTGGCAGTGCGGATACTATTCTAGAAAAAGAGGGTAAAGTTACGTTTTTGAGATGTGAAGCATGTGGTGCTAAAAGAATAGTGAGAGAAATATGAAGTTCTGGATGAAAATACACAGATTTAAAGATGAAAAAATAGTTGCCATTTGTGATGAGATTTTACTGGGTAAAAAATTGATGTTTAACGATATTGAGATAATCATAAATGAAAAATTCTACAAAGGAGAATTAGTCGATGGTGAAAGGGTAAAAAAAGAGATTAATGATGCAACTATAATAAATGCGTTCGGAAAAAATTCTATCTCACTTCTAAAGGAAACTGGTTTTATTTCAGAAAACAATATTCTATATGTAGAAGGTGTTCCACATGCCCAGTTTGCAAAAATCAAGTAAGGCACAATTTTTTGTTTTATCTGCGATAATAATAGTCACTGCCGCCTATTCTTTATCAAGGGCGTACTTCATGAAAAAATTACCAGCAGAAAACTTAGTTAGTGATGAACTGTTTATTGTTCAGAACCTAAACATAATCTACAACAGAACGGCAAATATTTCAAAAGATTGTCTAATGTTCAAGTATAATGTAGAGGATGTATCTCAATTTTTACAAAACGAACTAGAAAAGATGGGCTATGATGTTAACATAACTACCACTCCTGTAAGAATATGTGCCTCCGGTCAAAGTGAAATGATTGTTGACTTTAAACTGAGGAGTAGTTTGCTGGAAGTTGAGAAAAACATAACAGTAAGATGGCCTTCTACTTATCCTTAAACCTATCTTTGTAAATCAATTTCAAGAAAGGTAAAAACTCTGTTTTTACTTTTTTTGTTGAACAGCGAAGATATTCTGCCAAATCTTTCAACTCTTGTTTTTCTTTTTCTCTTGTATACTTTAACATACCTAGCGTTCTTAGGACTGAAGGTGGTTTGTATCTAGTAAATTTTCTGTACATCTCTTTTTTAGCGAGTGCAACGCCGATAGTCATCATATCAGTATAGTAAACCATGAGTCTCCAGTTCTGTCTTTTCATTATTCTTCTTCTGAAAATATCAGCTATACTAAGAGCATCATATGCTTTTGCTATTTCTTCTAGTTTTTCGTATTCATTTGATACATTCTCTTCTATCCACCAGAACACTTCGTCAGGATCTTTATCTATATTCATTATAGAAAGTTTAGCGGCGATTGGGCTTTTTGTTTTAAAAATTATTTTCAGGGTATTGAAAATATTCTCCTCTCTTTCTCTATAACCTAGAACATCCAGATCTTTAACTGTTATTTCCTTTTTACCACGTGCAACTACTTCTAAATCATTTATTGCCCCCCTAAGATCGCCAGCATTTCTATTTGCTATTGCCCTTAATACCTGCTTATCCGCCTTTATACCTTCTGCATCAAGAATCTGTTTTAATCTTCTTTCAACATCATACACACTCAGTTTTTTGAATGCTACTAGCTCACAGTTTTCTCGTAGATGTCTTAATTTAGGTGAATAGGGATCGTTTGCTATGAACACTATAGGATACCTAGACTCTTTAACTATTTTTAGCAACTCGTTAACAGCACCAGCATCATATCTTGGTGCTAAGCCATCGATTTCATCAATCAGAAAAATCTTTCCTTTTTTGAACAATGTCGCTCCTTTCATGGAAGACCCAATTACCTTTCTTATGGTAGAATAGTTTCTAGTATCACTAGCGTTAAGCTCTATTACTGCCAAATTGTTTTCATGAGCATATGCATAAACCAAAGCTGTTTTACCAACACCAGGGGGACCATAAAACAGGAGTGGTTTTTTTCCAGGCTTCCAATTCTTTATCCAAGCTAGAAATTTAGCTACAGCTTCTTTTTGATTAACATATTCCTTCAAACTTTTAGGAGCGTACTTTCTTATCCAAGTCATAATCTCATTTCTTCTTTGCTATTAGCGCAAAATGAGCAAGCAGCGATGTTAATTGTATTAATGCATCACCACCTTCACTTATTCTAAAGTCATACTCGCCTATAAGATGGATTAACTCAACTTTCTTGTCTTCTGGTATGTCAAGTTTTAAAGATTGCTTGTATATCTGCTTTATCACGTCCTGACCAGCCAGCCCTTCTATCAAAAGCATTTTATGAAGCTTTTCCCTTGCTTTCAGGAAGTTTCCTTTCATTGCTAGATTAAGCATCTCTTCAACTTCCTTTGGTTTTGCTTGACTAGCAACATCATAGACTATGTTTGCATCTATTTTCTTAGTCATTGCAGCTGCTGCTTGCAATAAGTTAGCAACCTTTCTCAGGTCACCTTCGGCAATATCCAACAATGCCTTAATGCCATCCTCTGTTATCTCTAAGCCTTCACCCTTAACTATTCTGTTTATGAATTCCTTCTGAAACTTTTCTGGTAATGCTTTAAATCTAAAAACCGCACATCTAGACTGAATTGGTTCTATTATCTTAGATGAATAATTACATATCAGTATGAATCTCGTTATCGCTGCAAAATCTTCCATAGTTCTTCTCAATGCTTGTTGGGCTTCAGCTGTCATAGCATCTGCTTCATCCAGTATTATTAGCTTAAACGGTACATCTCCTATAGGTTTTGTTCTGGCAAAATCTTTTATCTTGCCTCTTATAACATCAATGCCTCTCTCATCACTCGCGTTTAAAGATAGAACATTAGATCTCCATTGCGGACCGTATAATTCTCTCGCTATTACTAATGCAAGAGTTGTTTTTCCTGTTCCTGGCGGACCTGCAAATAGCATATGAGGTAGATTTCTGTCTTTAAGAAATGCTTTTACTCTATTCACAACATGTTCCTGGTCAATTATATCCTTTATCTTAGTAGGCCTGTATTTCTCCGCCCAAACAACAAACTCTTTTGGTTTAGCTGCCATAGATTATATTTAATAAAGCAAGTTTTAAAGAGCTTGCTTGAAAAAAACTCAAATATTTTATGTCAAATTTGTTTGTATGATTAGGGAATTTATAGTAAGAGCAAGAAAAGCTAGAACTGATCCTTTCTTTAATTTAAATGATCTGCCTGGCTCAGGAGGTAGAATGGATTTGGTTGCTAGATGTATATCTAGCGCTTTGTTCGTCTCAGAAAATCTCAGAAAAGATACGATAGTGCATGTAGTGCTCGAAGGACCTTCTAGACCACCTAGAATAGTAACATTCTATGGAGAAACTCTTAGGAAAGTGGCTCCTGATGAAAGAAATATAGCTAGTCATATAAAAATCGCATTAGAAAAAGGACTGAATCTTAAAACAGGAGAAGAAATAGATGTATCACCAGGTATAAAAATATCAAAAAAGAGTTGGGAATCACTAATAAAAGAAAAACAAAATGAATGTAAACTTTTCTATTTACATTCGAAAGGAGAAAGAATAGGCAACATTGATTTGGAAAAATATGACCATGTTTGTTTTATACTAGGAGACCATAAAGGGATGCCAAAGAAAAGTGAGCAACTACTCAAAAAGTTAAATGTAGAAAGGATAAGTTTAGGAAGAGTAACATACTTTGCATCTCATTCTATAACCATTGCCCATTATGAATTGGATAAGAGAATATTTTAGCAAATATATTTTCCTTGGGAAGTTAAAAGAGAATCTTTTATGTATATCGGTGCACCGACACGCAAAGCTATAGCTGTTCCATCACTAGGTTTACAATCCAAACTCATTATTTTACCATCATTCTTTATTATTATTCTTCCCACGTAGGTATTATTCTTTAAATCCACTATCTTCACCATCAATACTTCCATCCCAAATCCTCTTATACTATCAGCAAATAAATCGTGTATATTCGGCCTAAATGATTGCTTACCAGTTATAGCCTCATGTATCGATTCTGCTTGTTGCTTTTCGGTATATGCAGTTATTTCATAACATCCAGAATATAATCTTATTACGCCTACATCTTGTAGAACAAAAACATCTATCTTATCAACTTTAGAGTATCCAGTAGTCGATAAATCTGGTATTGTGTTTATATCGAAATTTTCAACCGCATCATTCAGCGCATTCGTCCTAATGAAAACCAATATTGAAAGAAACGAAACAAAAATAGAAATAAACAAAACTAGATAAACTGTTTTTCCTTTAATGTTATTTTTCCCTTTCATTACAACTCACTATAATAATCAAGTATTCTCTTGAATAATTCATCTTCTCTGTGTTTCTCTTTCTGTTTTTCAAATTCCTCAACGATTTCCCTTCCAAGTTTATCAAATGCTAACTGGACCGTATCTATGAATCTGTAACCTTCTGCACTTGCCAAAAATGTTTTTCCAGGTAACAAAAATCTCATTCTAACGTTTACATTTTCACCTTCCTTTCTCTTATTCTTCTTTACGTATATTGTTAACACACCTCTATTCACAATTCTTTCAGTCTTACCCAAGAACTTTTGTATTTCTTCGCTTAGAATATCTTTTTCATCTTCGCTTAAATGATGCACGCCAGATACCTGAACCATTATTTCTTCTTTCTCTTCTGGAATAAGCACTTCAACCAAATCTTTTTTGGTGACTATACCTTCTGCATTACCAACAATCAAACAGCTAACCCTGTTCTCAAGCATTTTATTAATAGCCTCTCCTATTGTTGCATTTCTATCTATTATCAATGGTGGAAATGTCATTATAGATTCAACAGGATTTGATAAAGAACTTATTTTCTCTCCTGCTAGCTCACCCAATTCAGCTCTCCTTCTTGGTTTAATCACTTTTTCGGCAATATCCCTAGAAGTAACTATACCAACAACCTTACCATCCTTCATTATTGGTATGTGTGAAATTTTGTGCATTGACATCGTTTTAATGGTTTTTGCTATAGAATCAGAAGCTTCCAGTGTAATTGGATATTTTGTCATCACTTCTCTGACTTTTATTGATGAAAGTTTTTTGTTTTCGAGAATTTCCTTCAGCAAAGAATCTATATGAACTATACCAATGAATTTGTCTTGCAAGTTAAACACAGGTAAAATGTAAGAATCGCTTTCTATCATGTGTCTAGCAATCTCAGGAATCTCATCAGATCTCTTTAGTTTAGAAGGTGTTTTTAAAACACTGGACACCTTGACGTTGTTCAAATCACCTCTTATTGAGATTAGATCTTTTTCTCTAACTATACCTTTATAATTTTTATGATCATCGACAACAATTAAGGCCCTGACATTTACCTCTTTCATTTTTCGAAGAGCTTCCGCTACTGTATCGTTTTCTTTTACTTTCTCAAATTTCTGCGAAAGAATGTCTATTGCGATTTTCATGGCATAATATTCGAGAGAAACAATATAAAAATTGGATTTATCAGAATACCTAGCAAATTACTCTCTGATGAGTGATTATGAGCAAAGTATTATTTGTTTTTAACATGAATTCTATTCGTGGAAAAGTTATACAAAAATCTGAAACAGCTGTTAGAAAATTATTGTTTATGTGATAACTGCCTAGGTAGAACAGTAGCTCAATTGTTGCATGGTATAGATAATAAAGAAAGGGGTAAAACTATAAGATATTTTTTTGGTTTTTTAGTCGATTCAAATGAAGCTAAAATAAAAAACTGTAACTTAGCTGTTATCCCACTTAGAAATGAAAAAGAAGTCAGGCAAGAAAAATGCTATGTTTGTGGAGGGCTACTTGAAAAAATAAATGAAATGGCTAAAAAAGTAGTGAATGAAATTAACAAATCAAACATAAAGTTCTCCACATTCCTAGTTGGTTGTAAATTACCGGGCATCATTCTAAAAAGAGATGAAGAAATAAGAAAAATTGTTGGAATCGAATATAGCGAGTCTATAAAAAGAGAAATAAACAGAGAAATTGGAAAAATTATAGAATCTGAAACAAAAAAGAAATTTTCATCTAAAAAACCTGAATTAGAAATACTAATAGATTTCAGAAAAAACAAAATAACGCTAAAACCGAGAAGTGTTTTCATAGTAGGTTATTACGAAAAACTAAAGAGAGGTATTCCTCAAGCGAAATGGATTCTAGAAGATGGAACAAAAAAACGCAGGACTTCTATACAAGAAATCATAGAAAAAGTTATTGTTAAACACTTCAGAGCAGCTGGTATAAGATTGTCTGCCGCTGGAAGAGAAGATGTGGATGTTAGATGTCTAGACTGGAGA
Organism: Candidatus Aenigmatarchaeota archaeon; assembly: GCA_021161995.1. Classification (GTDB taxonomy): domain Archaea; phylum Aenigmatarchaeota; class Aenigmatarchaeia; order CG10238-14; family SpSt-28; genus JAGGZO01. The sequence goes on along the minus strand of JAGGZO010000004.1, from coordinate 2,218 downwards.
CCAATGGTGATAGAAGTTCTACAACCAAAACTGAGAAACATAGATCTGAAAACTTTGGAAAATGAGATAAATAAATCTAGCTTCATAAAAGTTAAGCTAGAAAGGTATGGTGAAAGAAGAGATACTTCAAAAATAAAAGAAGAAAGACACGACAAAACATACAGGGCAATAGTTGTCTTTGAAGAGCCAATAGAAAAAGAAAAACTAAAGAAAATAAAACAACTCAAGGGAGAAATTATACTACAAAAAACGCCGACAAGAGTTTTGCACAGAAGAACCGATTTATTGAGAAAAAGGAGAGTTAAGAGCATTTCATACAAAATACTAGGGAAAAATAAAATTGAACTAACAATAAAGGCAGAAGCTGGACTATACATAAAAGAGCTTATTCATGGTGATAACGGTAGAACAAAACCTAACATAGCTGAGTTGATAAAAAATAAAGTGAAGTCGATTAAGCTAGATGTAATAAAAATTCATAGGATCATCTAGTACTGTCAGTATCTTAATTTACTTCTTTTTAGTGGTAATTAAATATACTAGACCGAACAAAATTTATTTAAGGTTTATATGCAAACATTTAGTTGATATCCATGGTAGGAAGATCCAAAGGATTTAGATCAAGCACAAGAAGCAAACTAAAAAAAGGTTATCATAGAAGCGGTATAGGCAAATTTTTGAGGAATTTTGAGCTAAATCAAAAAGTTTTGATCAAGATAGAGCCATCTAGCCATAAAGGAATGCCGCATCCAAGATTTCACGGTAGAATAGGTGTTGTAGTTGGCTCTAGAGGTAGAGCATACATAGTCCAAGTAAGAGATGGCAGCACATACAAGAAAATTATAATAAATCCAGAACACTTGGTACCTTTTTCTAAACAATAAAAATGTAATCTTCTGTATATAGTGTATGGAAGTATTAGAGGAAAAACTAGTTACCAAATATGATGCAATGAAAATTTTGGGAGAAAGAGTTAAAGCTGGTACTGCTACTTCTCTCCAAACATCCACATATGAAATCCTTAAAGAGGTAGCTAAAACAAAGTCCAAAAAAATAGATGAGTTAAAAAAGAAATTAGGGGAACTAAAACTAAGAGAAAGAGATATAGTAATGATACTCGACTTTCTACCTAAAGACACCGATGAGCTAAGACTAATATTCGAAAAGGAATACACGAAGTTCGATGAAAACACGATAAACAAAATACTGGAAATAACAAATTCTGTGTGAGGTGATAAACCATGCCAAAAGACGAATACGGAATAGTGTTAGATTTTATGCCTTATGGTAAACCAGGGGATATAAAAAGAGAGCCACTGGCACAGATAATAGGTGATAAATACTTCAACTTACTAGAGGTTGTAATAAAACAAGATCAAAAGGTTGAAATCAAGGAAAGGATCTACATAGGGGATAAGGAAAGGGATAAGGTAAAATACATCAAAGGTAGAGTCAAATACGATAAATTAACATCCCTCGCAAAAACAACATTAGAAGAAATATTAAACGAACTCATAGAAAAGAATGAACAAAGATTTGTAAAGTTGTTCAACATTGCCGGACCAATAACAAACAGATTGCATAGCCTAGAATTGTTGCCTGGTGTAGGTAAAAAGCATCTATGGCAAATAATAGAGGAAAGAAAGAGGAAACCATTCGAGAGCTTTGAAGATATAAAATCTAGAATACCGTTGCTACCAGATCCAAAGAAAATGATAGCTAAAAGATTGATGGAAGAGCTACAAGGAGTAGATAGGTACAGGATAATAGTTGGCAACCCTTACATCTGAATTACTTGTTTTTCTTTGTTTATTTCTATAGCTATCGCAGATGCTGCGATTATCCATAATAAACCGCCAAGCAATATAGCAAAAAATGCTATTGCTAAACCAAACAGAAACTCGTTTTCATCTACACCCAATCCTTGTTCTAAATGTCCTGCTATCATAGCACCAAACGTTATCAGTATAGTTCCAAAAACCCATAAGAAAGCAACTTTCCAATTTGGTTTTCTCCTAGACACCATAAAATGTTTTAGGAAACACAAAGTTAAAATATTGAAAATCTCAGAGTAACCTCGTTAGGTTTGTTACCTCTATACTAGAAACTCCCTCAATCGATTTTAATGCATTCTCGACCTTCTCTATTTCTCCCTCATCATCAGCTATTACTTTTTCCACTATCAAGGCAACTAGACCAAAAGCAATTGGCTGTTTGT
>JAGGZO010000038.1 GCA_021161995.1 Candidatus Aenigmatarchaeota archaeon | reverse complement strand
CTACTAAAAAACTGAGAAATGAGATTATAACACTTATTGAAACAAGTGAAACTAGTTTTATTATTAGTTTAGAATTTTTATCCATAACTAATTTTATTCTCTTAAAAAATAAGATGAAACTGTGGCGGGCTTTCCAATTTTTGATTTGACCAGCCTACTTATTTTATGCTAATTTAATATTTTAATTCCTTCAACAAAGTTTATCATCTCCATTGGAACTATGATTTTTTCTCCTTTTTTGTCCTCAAACACAATATACGACTCAGTAATATCACGTATAATCAAGGATTTTATAATATTGCTTTGTTTTTCACCAAATTTTAGGTATATTTTATCTATTTTTATAACAATTTTTTCATTTAACAGATAATTCCTTAGGACTAATTTAATTCCAATTTTCATGTATTTAGACAAAGTGTGGGTGATTATAACAGAAAGTACTATTATAGTAACATATTGTGCTATTATTATCATGGGGTTGTTGTTAGTACTCAGATAAGTTGTAATTAGTATTAGGGATGCAAACATCGATGTCGCAAAGTTTCTTATGTTTTTGTTCATATCAATTATTTCATCATCCAATCTTCCTAATAATGGTATTTTTCCAATGTACTTATTTTCGTTGATCCAGAGTGAAAATGAACTCTGAAGAAAATACAAGAGAGTAGCTAATGCAAACGCTAAATAAACATATTGTACAAAAATAATATCTCCAACGATCACTCTGATAGCTGAAACCATGAAAATTATAAAAAGAAAAATTTTCTGCTCACAATTCAATTTAAATCTTATCTCATTTTTAACACTTGGGAGCAACTTCCAAATCAAATAACTAATTAAATAATTAGCATAATTGCTTTTGTTCATATTTTTATGTTCTCTGTTTTTGATGACAATTTTTGTAGATTCATGGCTGATCAATATCGCGGCTATACTTGAAAAAAGTTTTATTAAGAAGTCAGTACCTTCGATACTCATAATTATATCTTCTTCCATTAGCGATTTTTATATAAATAAGATAATCAAAATTCCTGATATGCTCCACCTGGGCTCTACCCTCTTTTCCATGCTATTTCCCCGTGAGACTTCTGGAAAGCTAATCTAGCTTTCCAGCTAGCCTAAAACCCGCTTTTTTCCTAGCTAAAACGCGTTTTTCGTTTTGCCATGTTTTTGCTAGCTAGTGACAAATCTAACCCACACCTCTCACTCCCGATATTCAGCGAAAAAACGGGTACTGGCTTACTAGGCCAGTGGTGGTTTTTTAGCCGGTGATCTGTATACTAGAGTGAATGTTTTTACTAGCTGTTTTATCTCTTTTAGATGAAACCTACACTTCATTATATATTTTGGTGTGAATGAAAAGTGCTCTGAAAACGGCTTTTTTAGGCCGTTTAGCCGGCTTTTCTGGCCAAAATATGGCACTTTTAGCTAGCTAGAAAGTGAGAGTTAGCTTGGTCCATTCAAAACTGTTTTGTAGTTTCGATTTTGAATGAAAACGCGTGTTCACTTAGCGGTTAAAATGGATTTTTCGTATACTTTTCTATATATTTCAAATTTTGCGTTATTTTGGCTGTTTCTCAAAGAATTTTAAGGAATTGAAGCATTACCTTATAGTAACACTTATACTTTATTATATATAATCGTGTGAATATAAACTAGAGTGAGTTTTCTGAATTTTTGTAATTACTGTATAGTAACTTTTTACATATATATTAATTATTTATGAGTGGATATAATTGTTTTTTCATGAAAGTGAGTGTTGTAAAAGTCTAGTAACTACTTGTAAATGACAGACTGGCTATATATAAGTCTGTTTGGCAAACAGCTGAAAAGTGAGGATTTGGGCTATGTAAGCTTTGTTTTCATGTCAAAATATGTAAAGTGAGGTTTTGTAATGGTAATATAGCTATTTTTAGCTCTTCTCGAAAGTGAGGATCGGGCCTAAAATAGGCCTTTTGTTGAAAAGTGAGAGTTTTCGCTGTTTTTAGTAGTATTTTATTGGTTTTTAAGATAAGTGAGATTATCCAGTTTGGGTATTTTTGATGATAAAGATTGAGATTTTAGCTAATTTTAGGCTATTTTTGGTAAAGTGAGACTTCTAAGTGTGAATGAACTGCCTAAAAGTAACAAAAGTGAGACTATCTTATGATTTTCACCCAGCCTTTACCTTCTCGCTTAAATCTTACTATATCTGGTCTATTTCTAGCGATTTTTGAGAGTAGGGCTCTTGTGTAGGAAAGTGAGACTTCTAACTCTTTTGCAAGATCCTCATAGCCAATCTCACCCCTTTCCATTATTATTTCAAGCGCTTTCGCCTCTTTTTCTGTGAATTCCTCACTGCTTGTAAGCGCTTGTAAGCGCTCGTAATCACCACGAGCATTGCTCGAAGCGCTTGTAAGCGCTTGTAAGCGCTCAAGCATTGATTCTATGCGTTTTACATTTTCTTCAAGCCTCTTGAAACTTTCTTCTAACTTTTCGTTAGTCTCACGCAATGTATTCATCAATTCGGGTGTTTTATCCTCAAAATTCGCCAAAAACCAATCTTTTGTTACTTGTGTCGCTTCCATTCTGTTAAGAATGTTTTCTATCTCCTTTAAAGATCTAAGAAAATAGCCTGTTGCAACACCAACTTTAAATTCTTCTTTTATTTTTTCCTCTTCTGTAAGATTTTCTTTTGTTTGTTGTTCTATATTCTCTTCTTTTTTGAATAATTTAGCCAGTTTTTTAAGCAATCCCATAAATAATCAATGGCTTTAAAACTATTTAAGCGATTATAAGCGCTTGTAAGCGTTGATGACACAAAAACATTTTCATTTTGATGATTCAGTTACCAAGACAATAAAAACAAAAGTAAGCCAGTACCCGTAAAAAAGTAAGCCAGTTACCGTTTTTAGAAGTATATCCTCTCTTCTGACTTTAATCTTTCTTCAATCATCTTTTTTATATGACTGCCAACCCATTTGTATCTGTAGTTTATCTCATCTGGATATTCTTCTCTGTAGAATATTATTTCATCTTGATGTTCTATCACATATTCAAGCTCTTCATCAAAGTATTTTAGTTTCTCTATTATGGTCATTAATTGATTTTTCTCGTCTTCTATCATGGCTCTATAACTTTCCACTTTCTCTTCCAACATCTTTATTTTTGCTCCATATTCATGCTTCTGGGTTTTGCTAAATCTTTTTCTATAGTAGTATAACTGATTTCTGTATCTTTTAAGTTCATCTTTTAGTCTCTTAATATCCTTTTCTATATCCCCTTTTATGATTTCAAGATCTTTTTTATGTGCCTTGGCAAACTCCAAGAACTCTTTCTTGTCTATTATCGCTTTGTAGACTTCTCCTCCACCGAACAACATTGCAATATTCTCGTCCATAGTAACGTAATATATTTATAACCGTTTAGAAATAAATCCTTAACTGATTGCCCGATTATAAGCGCTTAAAAGCGCTTAAATCACAGTATTTCCTTGAATTTCTCCTTTATAGCCGCTAATGTCATGATGTTTTCTAACGTAACATTTTCCTTTAGTTTGACAAGTCTCACTCTGAATGGTTGTTCCATGGGTCTTTCGTTTATGAAATGGGAAAAATAGTTATCGAGTAATCGAGAAACTGTTTTGTGGTTGAGTCCAGTTCTTCTAGCTATTTCTCTTATCCATAACCAGTCTGATGATTCAGCTAGACATTTGTATATCTTAGCTATGTTTTCTGCTAAATCTTTACGCATAATCTCACATGAATCTTAAAAAATGCTCCACATGGGACATAAAAGTTTTTACTACCTAGAACCTATTTATTGATTTAACTTCTCTACTGTTCATTTGATATTACCTATGTGGTTGCTATTTCCTGTTTCTCACCGATTTTGGGTTATTTTCAGTCATGTTATGTTTCTACTGTTTAGTGAGTTTGCATACAATACAACTCTCACTTGATGTGTGAGACTTACTCCACTATTAGTGTTGTTTCTGTTTGGGCTACTAGGCCGCCAGAGAGCTCTTTTAGTACGGGATGCTCTCTGAACAATCCAGCTACTATACCTCTGGTGATAAGGAATTCTACTCTTATTCTAGGATAGTTACTAAGCCATCTTCTGCAAAACGGTATTGTCTTGATATCCTTAGTTATATAATCTATCATCTTCCTAATTTGAAAATCCCTGAATGCTCTTTTTGCTGATATATCCTCCAACTCGAATATTCTACTAGGGAAAGAATCTTTTACCGCTCCGACACCATTAGTCATGAATACTTCCATGGCTACTGGCATACCAGATATCAATTCATCTTCTATTTCATTTCTGCCGTTTAGCAATGTTGGTGGCATATGAACTATGTATCTTCCCAATCCATGCCCTCCTAGATTTCTAACTGGGTTAACCCCATATTTTTCAGCAATACTTTCTACAGCTTCCGCTATTTCCCTTACCTTAGCACCGCTTTTAATCGCTTTAAGTGCTTCTTCTAAGCCTTTTTTGCTAGCTTCTATCAATTTCATTTTTTCCTCGTTGCATTTGCCAATACATACTGTGTATGCGCCATCGAATATGTATCCCTCTACATGGATGCCAAAATCGACCTTTAGCAAATCACCTTCCTTTAACATTACATGTTCATCTGACTCTGGTGTGAAATGGGCAGCTATTTCATTTACACTTAGATTCACTGGGAACGCAGGCTTAGCTCCTAACTCGATTGTTTTCTTTTCTATTTTTTCAGCGATCACAAGAAGATCTCTCTCTTTTTCGACAAGCTTCTCCGAGAACTCTTTAACCTCGTTCCAGATGTTTTTCAGCTTTGGATATATCTTTTTGTATTCATCAAAATATTCATCCAAACTCTGCATAAACCACAATAAGGATTAGAAAGAATAAATGGTTTTCATGAAAATAGTTGTTATGACATACAAAAAGCTAGAAAAGTTGTACAAGGAGTTCTGCGAATTTCAAAAGAAGAAGTATATCGAAGATTCTAAAGAATGGTTTGGTACAGAAGCTCTAAAGATTACAGATAAACAAAGGGCTGAATTTTTTGAGATGTATACCAAGTACACTTTTGTAGAGTTTTGGAGCTATACAAGAAGAATAATATTTGGGAGGAACGTTTTCGATTTGATTGAGAAAACAGATAACGAATCATGGGATCTTGCCTCTATACTAACATTTCTTGTCAAGAAAAAAATTGTAAAAGTTACTAGTAGCGGAAGGGCTATTTTGCTAGACGAGGAACTAAAAAAATATTTGTTACCGTTGTATACAAGAGAGCAAATAGAAAAAATTATAGCAAGGAAACTGGGTTTGAAAAACATTAAGAAAATACTCAGGAAACCTGTTAGTGAGTTAACTAAAAAAATAGCTGGTAAAGATTTTTCTTACAACCCAAATTACGATCAAATGCCAATAAGTGTTGATAGTGCAATAAACGTTGCAGAAAGAATATTAGACAAATATCCCTTCTACGATGGTTTCTTGTTTGTTGGCGATGATGACTTCATGTCTATCATGCTTTCTCTGATAGCACCAAAGTTTTCATCTACCGTTATAGATATAGATGAAACCCTGCTAGAATACATTTCTAATTTAGCAAAGAAGAGAAATGCTAGAGTAAAAACTATGAGAGTTGATATAAGATCTAACAAGAAAATTGCTGACAATGTAATGGGATTTTTGATGAACCCACCCTATACAGCTAAAGGTGTGATGTTTTTTGTCAGATTTGGAATAAAGCAGTTTGGTGAAAAAGGTGGTTATGGATTCGTTATATTTGGCGACGAGACGATAGGCAAAAGAAAACTTTTCATCCAAGAATTCTTTACTAAGAATAATTTGATCTTAGAGGAAATAGTTAACGGAAAAATAGGATATCCTTCCAATGAATTGCACGCTGAGGATGTTAAGGAGCTGAGAGAAGTACAAAACCTTGGAGTGTCTAGTAAGGTGATAAAGAATCATTACCAACTAGCTGCTTTCCTGTATGTTTTGAAGTATGTTCCATGGAGAGTGAAAAAAATCAACATAAAGGGAATGAAAATATATAGCTATATTTGAAAGTGATTTTGTGAGAGATTCGATAACCCTAAAAATGATAACTCTGCTTTGGATTATTTGGTTTATTCAACTGTTTGTTAATGGCGAAGAATATGTGTTTGGGTTTGTTCCTAGTAAAGCTTTACATGAGCCATGGATGTTCGTAACCTCAATGTTCTTGCATGATGATACTTCAGTAGAGCATGTTTTTTTCAACACGTTTGCATTACTTATTTTCGGTCCTTATCTGGAAAGATTGCTAACTAGAAAGCAATATCTAATGCTATTCTTTGCTGCTGGTATTGCTGGCAATATAGCATACTTTTTCATCAACAGAGATCCAAATATCCCAGCTATAGGAGCGAGTGGAGCTATTTATGGAATGATTGGTACTCTAGCTATTTTAAGACCAACTCTGATGATATATCTCTACTATGTTCCAATTCCATTACTCTTTGCTGCACTCATCTTCCTCATAAAAGAGTTCATCGGAATATTTGTTCCCTCTCCTATAGCTTCACAAGCTCATTTAGCTGGTTTATTGCTAGGTATGGTCTATGGTTACTATCTTAAGAAAAAAGGAAGCTATATTCACGCAAGGTTTAGAAGACCCAAAAGATACTACAGACAAGATTATGATTACGATTATTATTACTATTACTAGTTTTTCTTGAAGAACTTGTGTAAACCAACTTGTTTGACTCCGCTAAGTAGCTCGGATTCCGTTATGCTGAAAGCCGATAAAACTCTGGTAGCTGCAGGTATTATTTGGTTTTTGATGTAGTATTCTGTGTCTATATCTTCTATGGTAGCATCTTCAGCGGGTTCTGCCTTTTCAGATATGCTTGAACCTCTTTTTGTTATAACAAAAGCTATTATACTACCCTCTCCAACAAGTTTACCCCTTTCATGCATTTTTCTAGCTGCAACCACATGTGGAGATATCTGCTTGTATTCGCTCAACGGCTTAGTTATTTGCTCATATATTATCAAATCATTGTAGTTAACTTCTCTGTTTTTAATCATCTTTATCACTTCTCTAACATACTTTACCGCTTTATCAACATCTCTTTCTCTGAGTATTATCTCGATGACATCTCTCTGAACTTTCTTTGCTAGTTGACACCAATCTCTCCTTACAGTTTCGAATCCCCTTATCTCCAAAGAGCCATCTTCAGCTAATAATGCATATCTTTTCTTTGCTCCACCGGAACCGATTTTCTTCTTCACGAAAATACCGAACGGATAGAATCCTCTGTACTCTAATTCCATTATCCCTGGTAGAGAATCATTCACTTTTTTCAAAAATTCTAGCGCCTTTTTCTTTACTTTTTCTGGGTCTTCTATGTTTGGGTTTGTTACCATCAACGAATCTGTGTCACCATATATTATTACCCAACCTTCTTTCTTTGCCATTTCTTCTATTTTTCTTATGTAGTATCTCTCGAATGCTGTTGTCGAAGCTGCTGCCTCTTTCCTGTACCATCTCGCGCCAACATACGCCATGTAGCCGTAAGTAGAGTTTGCAATAATTTTTAGTGCATACTGCATGTTGTTTAGCATTTTGTATTCTTCACTGTTTTTATCCAGTTGTTTCATTTTCTTTTTGATCTCAATTCTTCTTAGAATAACTTTTTCGAGATATTTTGGTATGAAACCTTTTTCTTTGATGCAGAAATGATAGTTAAACTCCGGTACTTTATTTTTTTGTTTACATTCTTCATGCTCGCAGTTGAACGTTTCTGGTGAAATGTTATGAGTGATTATTATTGTTGGATACAGCGAACGAAAATCCATTACTACGATGTTTTTAGCTAATCCTGTTTTTGGTTCAAAAACTATAGCTCCTTTATAACTAGCTTCTAATCTTCTAGAGTAAATTTCTTCATACTTTGGTCTGTTTGGGACTACAATGTTTTCTTTGAATGCGTTTCTCATGTAATAGTTCTCAACTATCTGGGAATATGCATACCTAGAAACATCAAACGCCAATAGCCCAGTTAGCTTTGATATAGCGAATATTTGTGGCACTAGTAGTTCACCTAGTTTTAACGTTATTTCGGAATCTCTTAGGTTGTATTCTACTATCCTTGTTATGTCTGATTTTGATTTCCATATCTCGCTCATTTCTTGCCAGCTTAAATCTTTCTTACCCATTCCTACAAGTTCGTTTGCTACTGCATCTAGCGTCAATACTTCACTTTTTAGTTGAGGAGAAAGTATGTTTGCAACAAACCTGTATAGATCAACATAAACTCTACCTGGTATTTTGTAAGACGTTTCTCTTCCCCTACGAGCAGTTTTTAGTCTTTCTCTGAATTTGCCTATGTTCAAGTCTATCTTATAGCTTTCGCACCTCTGTTTTATTTGTGGTATGTCAAACAAATCAGAATTGTAGCCTAAGACAACATCAGGATCTTCTTTTCTTATTGTCTCGACAAATCTTTTCAGTAAAGTTTTTTCATCCTTCACAACTTCAACGTATTCCAAATCGGAATGCTGATATGTTATAACTTTTTTGAAGCCGTTGTTTGTAGCTAGCGAGATCATTATGATTTTTTCTTTACTGTTTTCCTCTACCATTTCTATGTCGAATGCCAACATTTTCAATTTTGGTTCCGGTAGATTTTCTTCTATCGTTTGTATTCCTTCGGCTTCTATAGTATCTTCATCTATTTTTTCTCCTTTAACCAAAATCCAATCAGCCGGTCTTAGTTGAAAATCTATCAAGAATCTTTTGTAGAATGGGATGTCATATTCAAACGTATCTTCAACTTCGTCAAAGTTATCTTTTATGAATTTTCTTGTTTCGGGTATTTTTCTTGGATTGTTTATCGTAACTACTATGAATTTTCTCGTTTCTCTTCCAAACTTTTTTTCGGTTATATAAGCATCTATTTCTTTAACTCCTTCTATTTTTGCATTTTTTATTTTTTCAACCAGCTCATTTTCTTTTTCTGGTTTAGATAAAACATAAAAATACGGTCGGAACTTTCTGTATTTTACGATAAAATCTTTACCCTCTTTGCTCTTACAGAATAGCCTAATCACAGGATATTCATTCTTATCCAATACATAGTCAGCATCTAATAAAAACAATCTGAATTTTTCCATAATTATTTTATTCTGAGAGTATTATTTTTCCTGGTTTTAAAGCAATTTATCTTTTACTGTTGTACACTACATATGTGATATCTACAAAGCTCTGAATCCTCTTGTCCATTCTGAACTAGATAAGCTAGGAATATCTAGAGAGACTCTTAAAGGTGTCCATGATATTCTATTATAAGGATATTAATGCTGGTTTGCTCGAGTTTTATTCATTTGATAAAGAAGAAGATAGTGAAAAACAATTTACAAAGTGAAAAGTTTTAGGATAAAAATAGCAGATATGTTTGAAGGCAATCTTTTCACCTCTCTGGCTATCATGTATCACGAAATCTATCACCTGAAGAAAATATATGAAAATGGTATGGTAGATGTAGAGAAGAAAAAACCAGGTTTATGGGATAGATTTAAGGGTTTATTATTTGAATGGAGAGCTGATTTGTATGGGTATAGAAAGGCAATAATAAACTATCCAATCGCTCTAGAAATTTTAGAAGAAAAATAAGAAACTAAACTAGCTTTATCTGAACCTGTATATCAGGACCTATAGAAACTCTCATTATCTGTTTTAGAACTCTTTCTTCTGCTTGAACGTATATCAATCTCTTGTGAATCCTCATTTCCCATTTTTCCCATGTAGCGTTACCATGGCCGGTACCGTCTTTTACGTTTGCCATCACAGTAACCTTTAGTTTTTTAGTTGGTAAGGGTATCGGACCTCTATAACCAACACCATATTTTTTAGCAATCCCGACTATCTCTTTAGCTATTCTATCTAATTCTTTTGGATTTCTTCCACTTAATTTTATTACTGCCTCTTCCATACTAACCTTAATTGGAAGATAGTATTTAAAAATTTTCTGTTAGTAATGTTAGTGTTACAATTGAACAAATAATAACATTTGTTTTCATTGATTAAACACATGTGACAGAAAGAAAAACACCATTTTAAAAACAATAAAAAGTGAGCTCTAGATGAAGTTCTTTACTCTCGCCATTCTTGGGAATGGTATGCTATCTCTTATATGATCTAGTTTTAGTATCCATCTTACAAATCTTTCTGTTCCCAGACCAAAACCAGAATGCTGAACAGAGCCATATCTTCTAAGGTCTAGATACCAACTATACTCTTCTGGACTAAATCCTTCTGCCTTTATCCTTTCTATTAGCTTGTTGACATCAGTCTCTCTTTCACTACCTCCTATGATTTCTCCATAACCTTCTGGTGCTAGTAGATCATGGTTTAAAACTACTCTGGTGTCTTCTGGATCCCACTTCATGTAGAATGCTTTTACTTCCTTCGGATAATGTGTTACGAATATTGGTACATCAAACATTTTTGTTAGTAAAGCTTCTTCATCAGCTCCCAAATCTTCGCCAAACTCTATTTTTACTCCCTTTTCTTGCAACAAAGAAATAACTTCGCTATACTTTATTTTCTCGAACGGTTTTTCTATAGCGTTTTGAACAAATTTTATGTCTTCTTCCCTAAACTCTTTCAGTATATTCCATAGTTTATCATTTTCTCTTAATTTCTCGAGTGTAAACTTTATCATTCCCTCTTCAAAATCCATCATCTCTTTGTTACCTATCCAAGTAGCTTCTGCCTCTAAATGCCAGTATTCTGTTAAATGCCTTTTTGTTCTAGATTTTTCTGCCCTAAAGCTTGGAGTCAGAGACCATACTTTACCTAAAGAGAAAATTAACGCTTCTAGATATAGCTGAGCAGATTGTGATAGATATGCTTTTGAACCAAAATAATCTAGTTCAAATAGTGTAGAACCACCTTCACATGCACTAGATACTAATATTGGTGGTGAAACCTCATGATAACCCTCTTTCTCCATGTACTCTCTTATGGCCTTTAGCACAGCTTCTCTTATCAGCCATATTTTAGTGTATTTCGGCAATCTTATCGTTAAATGCCTGTATTTCATCAATGCTTCTACTGAGTGCCATTTTTTGGCTAGCGGGTATGGTGTTTCTGCAATGTGAAAAACGTTTAGTTTCTGTAAGACAAGCTCTTTTCCGCCTGGTGCCCTAGGCTGCTCTTTTAACTCGCCAATAACCTCTATAGAAGATTCTTGTGTTAGTTTTTCTATTAGTTCCCAGGTCTTATTGTCTAGCTTATCTTTTTTACAAACAACTTGCAGAATCGATCCATCTGTTAGTCTTAGATCTAAGAATACTATCTTTCCGTGTTCTCTCTTCTTGAACAACCAGCCCTTGTAAGATTCAATCATCCCAACCTCAAAATATTATATGAACAAAACAAATTAAAAAGAAAAAGATGAAAGGCCTTACTTGGCCTTGACTACATCTAGTACGATACCTGCACCGATTGTTCTACCCATGTCTCTGATTGCGAACCTACCCAATGCTGGGAATTCTTGAAATTTCTCTACTACCGCTGGTTTTATTGGTACAACCTTTATTCTTGCGCTATCACCTTTCTTGATGAAGTCTGGGTGTTCTTGTTGTACTTGACCTGTCTTTGGATCTAACTTTGCTATGATTTCTGTTATTCTACCAGCAACAGCTGCTGTGTGTATGTGGAATACTGGTGAATAACCTGGAGCTATAACAGTTGGGTGATCCAGTATAACTACCTGTGCTGTGAATTCCTTTACAACTGTTGGTGGGTTGTCTGGATGACCTGCGACATCCCCTCTCTTTACATCGTTCTTTGATATACCTCTTACGTTGAAACCGACGTTGTCACCGGGTTTTGCTTCTGGTATTTGTTGATGATGCATTTCGATTGACTTAACCTCTCCTTTAACACCAGCAGGTTCGAATACTACCGTATCACCAGGTCTCAAAACACCGCTTTCTACTCTACCAACTGGTACTGTACCTACGCCAGTAATAGAGTAAACATCTTGTATTGGGATTCTTAATGGCTTATCTACTGGTCTTGCTGGGACCTTGAAGTATTTATCCAAAGCCTCTATTAGAGTTGGACCGCTGTACCAACTCATCTTGTCAGACTTCTTTACTACGTTGTCGCCAGTCCATGCAGAGACTGGTATGAATGGTATTTCCTCAACTTTGTAGCCTAATGGTTTTAGCAAATTGATGATTTGTTGCTTTACTTCTTCATATCTCTTCTGGTCGAAGTTTGCGGTATCCATCTTGTTGATTGCAACTATTAATTGATTGATACCCAACACTTTTAGCAAGAATACGTGTTCTTTTGTCTGTTCCTGTACACCTTCACCTGGTTTTGCAGATACAACTAGAATTGCACAATCTGCTTGTGAAGCACCTGTGATCATGTTTCTTACGAAGTCTCTGTGACCAGGTGCATCTATGACTGTGAAGAAATATTTGCTTGTTTCGAATGGTCTGTGTGCGACATCGATTGTAACACCTCTCATTCTTTCCTCTTTTTCCTTATCTAGCAAGTATGCTAACTCAAAACCTTCTTTACCATACTCAGCTGCTATTTCTTTGAGCTTTTCAAGTTCTTCTTTTTTGACTGCTCCTGTATCTACTAGGATTCTACCAAATAGTGTAGATTTTCCATGGTCTACGTGTCCTACTATTACTAGGTTCATGTGCGGTTTCTCTGCCATGCTATCACTCTTATTTATTTAAGTTTAAAAAGATTTTAAATTTCTTAGCATCCTATGATTATCTCTGAAAATTCCATAAAAACGGAAAAACAGGATAGAAGAATTAAGAAAAATGGCCTAGACTTCTGGTTTTGGTATCTCTTCTGGTAATCCTTTCCTCTTTCTGATTTGTTTTACTATTTTCTCGAATAGTTCATTTGGTAGTTTCTCGAATACTATGTCGATTAAGCTGTAGAAACCTCTACCACTAGTTGCAGATTTTAAGCTGGCATCAAAACCAAACATATCTGCTACCGGCATCTTTGCTACTATTATTGCAGCGCCATGCTCTTCTTCTATGCTCAATATCTGGCCTCTTCTGTTTTCTACTTCCCTTATAACGTTACCCATCAGGTCTTGTGGTGCGTCGATTCTGATTATTTGCTTTGGTTCTAGTATTGTTGCGTTTGCTTTTAGCATAGCTTGTCTTATACCCCACCTTACTGCAGGTATTATCTGACCAGGACCTCTGTGTACAGGGTCTTCATGTAGCTCGGCATCTACTAATTTAACCTTAACCTTCATACAAGGTTCTCTTGCTAGTGGACCATCTTCCATTACGTCTTTGAATGCTTGGAATATCATCTCTATGACTTCATTCAGGAACTGCACACCTTTTGTTAAATCGATGAAAACGTTTCTGTTGTATATAACCTTTGTGTTTCTTGCTTCTTCTTTGTCCATGCCAGCTTCTATCAAAGCGTTTATGATTTCATCATTTCTTCTCTTTAATACTACATCGTCAGGTATTTCACCGTTTAAAATTG
>JAGGZO010000011.1 GCA_021161995.1 Candidatus Aenigmatarchaeota archaeon | reverse complement strand
GAATATTTAAATTAGGATAAATTTTGTTAAGCCTCAGTATATTTCTTCTAAATGTTGTAGTAAAATTAATTGATAAAAAGTATACATCGGAAATTCTGCTTAATTGTTTTAGAAACTCTATATATCTAGTGTTATAATGTCCAATGATTAAAATTTTTCTGTCCTTTAGCAAATCCTCAATCATACATCAATAAGCTTGAAAATAAAGTTTAAAAGAAGATAGATGTAAGTTTTCTTGATGTTATTTCTTCCTTTAGTTTCTCAATAAATTCAGCTAGTTTAACCTCTTTGGTTTTTCCATGATATCTTAGTGTTACCGTTTCATTTTCTTCCTCTTTTTGACCAACGACAATTATGTAAGGTATTTTTTCGATTTCAGCTTTTCTAACTCTATATTGGACTGTTCCATCTACATCTATTTCAACTCTTATATTGTTTTTCTTTAGTTCTTCGAATACTTTGTCTGCATATTCCACAAACTTTTCTGATACTGGAAGTATTTTTACTTGAACTGGTGAAACCCATGTTGGTAGTTTTCCTGCGAAGTGCTCTAATAGCAAAGCGGTGAATCTTTCTAATGATCCTAAGATTGCAAAATGAATCATCACGGGCCTTTTTTCTTTACCATCTTTATCTTTGTATGATAACTCAAATCTTTCTGGTAAGTTGAAATCTACCTGTATGGTTGCTAACTGCCAGTATCTTCCCATAGCATCTTTTGCATCGAAATCAATTTTTGGACCATAGAAAGCACCCTCACCTTCTTTTGTTACATAGTTAACGCCCATTTCGTCCAAAACTTCTTTTAGCGCTTTTTCTGACAATTCCCAAATTTCATCTGAACCTATGTATTGTTCCGGTCTTGTTGAAAGGTTTATAGTTATATCAAATCCAAATGTTTTGTATACTTCTAATGCAGCTTCGATTATGTATTTGAGTTCTTCTTTTAGTTGGTCGGGTCTACATAATAAATGATGATCATCTTGTGTTAGTGACCATACTCTTGCTAAACCATGCAGCTCGCCGCTAAGTTCTTTCCTATAAACTGTCGCGAACTCGGCGAACTTGAATGGCATATCTCTATAGCTTCTCGGTTTAGATTTGAATATCATTAGATGCATCGGACAATTCATTGGTTTTAATCCCCACTCATCGCCATCCATTTCAAACACAAACATCTTGTCTCTGTATTTTGTATAGTGACCAGAAATTTTCCATAATACGGTTTTTGATAAATGTGGCGTGAAGACTTCTTTAAATCCAAGTTTATTGTTAACTTCTCTCATGAATTTTATCAATTCATTTCTTATTATCATTCCGTTGAAATGGATTAGTGGAAGACCAGAACCTATGACTTCTTCTTCGACATGAAATACATCCATTAACTCGCCAAGGTATCTATGATCTCTTTTTCTTGCTTCTTCCAATTGTTTTATGAATTCTTCTTTTTCTTGCTCGCTTTCAAAAACCTTGAAGTATATCCTTTGTGTTGCTTTATTCAATTCTCTTGAAAATGCAGATGAATGAGCAATTATTAGAATAGGTTTTTCTGATGTTTGATTTAGTATTTCTTGAATTTTTTCTATATCTTCTTTGTATAGCGGTCTAATAAGAAAATCAACAAATAAACCTTTTTCTTTTTCACCCTTGCTAACAGGTTTTGCTTCTGGTATAACTTTTTTGACTGCCTGTTCTACAATCTCGAACATACACTAAAATTCATGATTTAACGTAAAAAAGCTTTCTCAATGTAAAAAATTCAAAAGAGAGAGAGGATTTGCTTTTCGAGAAGACTCATCCTACCAGTACCATTTCTTACTATTATCTTCACATTCTCCCTTTGAAGAAGTTCTACCGCTTTTTTACTTCTTTCAAAAGCATATCTTGAGAACACAACAACTCGTATCTTTCTATCAAGAAGCTCTATGGCCTTTTGTTTGCTGAGATAGTTCCTAACGTTCACTATTTGTCCGACAACCTACCATTACCTTCACCTAAAAAGAATTAGTAATAAAACAAATTTAAACAGTTCTTAGTTGTTCAGCTAATGGATGTCCTTTGACCTTTATGTGTAGTGCTTTTGTCCATCCGAAGGGAGCTTTGTAAACTTCATAGCCTTCATTCTTAAGTTTTTTTATAAATTCTTGCAATAATTCCTTTGCTGTTCCTGGTTTAGCTAGGTTATTACTTAAATGGGCAAATGGATACACTAGTATCTTCTTAACACCTATTCTATCTAGTGCTGTCTTTATTTCATTGATCATTTGATCAATCTTGTTTTCATCACCTTTTTCTATTGCTGTGAATGCAACTACCAGTTCTTCGTATCTACACAACTTCTTTTCGATTTCATCAGCCGACCTCAATTCTTTTACTGTTGGTTCGAATTCTATAAAATCCGCATGAGTTAGCAATACCTTCATAAACCATATGGAGAAAAAAGAAAAATAAAAAGGCTAGTCTTTAAGCTTTTTCATGTAATTGTTCAAGGATTCTCCAAACTTTTCAACGTTCATACCAAGCTCTTCTAGATATTTTATTGTTTCCCCCTTGTTTAGATTTGGATAGAAGTAATACTTTACTATTTCATGATTGTTTTTATCATAAATTATGTTTTCTCTTTTTAGTATTCTATTAAACCTTAGCCTGTATATACTTTTAGAAAGTTCGCTTGGTGTTATCTTTATTCCAAACCCTCTAATCTTCTCTATTATATCCCATACATTGCTCTTTTCCTTATCTGGTTCTGTTTCTTCTATGACTAGTGCTACTGCTTTTAACGTATATAGGTCTATCTCATTCACTTTTTCACCGAACTTCTTTTTTCAACATAAGAGTTTATAAAGCTTTCTATTTCTTCTGGTTGATATCCCAATTGATTTATGACTTCTATTACCTCTTTCCTGTCCAGGTTTGGTGTATAGAAATACATAACTTTTTCAAGGACGTATGAATGTTCTTCAAGATAGCCTTTTTGTTTTAACTCGTTAAACGCTCTTATGAATTCTAGTTTTTCTGTTTTATACCCTAACTCTTCCATTTTTTCTTTAAGATCCCATACTGTTCCAGATTTTGGGTTTTCATCGTTTGTTATCATTCCAAGAGAAGCTTTTATTATGTATAGCTCAGTTTCACTGAACATAATTATCTTGAAGATTTTAGGATAAAAACACTATCTCTATAAACACAAATGTATATACAAATTATCCAAGCGAGTAAATTTTTATTTTTGGTACTGAGAATATGTAATAGGTACAGCCCCGTAGTCTAGTGGCCTAGGACGCCGGGTTCTGGCCCCGGTGACCCCGGTTCGAATCCGGGCGGGGCTATGTACCATTTTAAATCTTGGATGAGAGTATGTTACCAACACTTGTGATGATACTAATAGCGACATTCGTTGTTTCACTAGCTTCTTTAATAGGAATATTTTTTATTTCGCTTAGAGGTACGAGAAAATTACAAGAAACGATAGATTATACCGTTTCTTTTGCTATTGGCGCTTTGCTTTCGACTGTGTTTTGCGGCATGCTACATCATTTAGTCGAAGAAGGATTTGGTTACAAGCTTGTTATTGTAGGCATCTTGCTTTCTTTGTTGATAGAGAAAATAATTCATTGGAGGCATCACCATGGTTTGCCTT
The DNA here is from genome assembly GCA_021161995.1 of Candidatus Aenigmatarchaeota archaeon. Lineage (GTDB taxonomy): Archaea > Aenigmatarchaeota > Aenigmatarchaeia > CG10238-14 > SpSt-28 > JAGGZO01. Next base: position 21,271 of record JAGGZO010000011.1, on the reverse strand, counting down.
CAAAAGAAAAACCATTTGGCTATATTAACCTCATAGGTGATGCGTTGCATAATTTTGTTGACGGCTTTGTAATAGCTTCTAGTTTTTTGGTTTCACTATCGTTAGGTTTCATAACAACACTTTCAATAATATTCCATGAAATACCACAAGAAATAGGAGATTTCTTTGTCTTGCTGAAGGCTAAATTCACTATAAAGAAAGCACTATTATTCAACTTTCTTGTTGCATTAACCGCTATACTAGGTTCACTGTTTGGCTATTTTGTTGGTGTTGGTATAAAAGGAATATTACCATACATGATTGCAATAGGTGCTGGTAACCTCCTCTACATAGCAATGACTGATTTGATGCCTGAAATAATAGAAGAAGATTCAAAGAAAGAATTTGCGACAAAAACGATTTTAATGATCATAGGTTTGTTGATAGTTTATTATACAATAAGAGTGTTATGATGAGACATGTAGAAAAAAAGCAATTAAAACTGGTTTATGATACTATTGCTGATTCATGGAGTAATGTAAGGAATAGACCATTTAGATTTGTTGTTGAGTACTCTTCTCAAATAAAAGGAAAAAAAGTCTTAGAAGTTGGTTGTGGTGCAGGAGCTCAGTTGTTACAGTTCGCGAAAAATAATTTTGTTGTTGGTCTGGATTTTTCTAGAAAAATGATTTATCATGCTAGAAAATCCTTCAAGAAAAAAAATGTAGAGGGTTATTTTGTTGTTTCAGATGCTTTGTTTCCTGCAATAAGGAGCAACTCTTTTGATGTTGTTTTGGCTATTGCATTACTTCATCATATACCAGGCAAGAAGAATAGGATAAAAGTAATAAAAGAACTACTCAGAATAGCGAAAAAAGAAGTTCTCATATCTGTTTGGAAAAGAAGGTTCAAAATTGCTGGTGTTTCTCTCTTCAAGAGTTTTATTCTAAGTTTATTCAAGTTGAGAGAGTATGGAGATGTTTATGTATCGTGGAACTATCATGGTAAAAAAATAAAGAGATTTTACCATCTTTATTCGTTTATAGAATTCATAAATGATCTAAAAGAAGCGGGTGTCAAAAAATATTTTGTTTTTGAAGATTGTAAGGGTAATATAGTCGCAAAGATATACAAGTAGATAATATGTCAAAATGTAGCTTTTGTGAAAGAGAAGCGGTATACTATAGAGCAAACGAAGGAAATTATTACTGTAAATATCATTTTGTAAAATCGATAGAAAAGAAAGTTAAGAAAACAATCAGAGAGTATAATTTAATTAAGCCAGGAGATAAAATAGCTGTTGCGTTGAGTGGCGGTAAAGATTCAGCATCTTTGCTATACATGCTTCACAAGTTCTCCAAGGATAACCCAAAAATAGAGATTTTTGCAATATTGGTAGATGAAGGTATTCCAGAGCATAGAGACCCATCGATTGAAAAGGCAAAAGAATTAGTAAAAATGCTTGATATCGAACTTCATATCTTTTCATTTAAAGAAGAATTTGGTTTCACAATCCAAGAAATAGGCAAGGCTGTTTTAAAGAAGGGTAAACATCCTTGTGAGTATTGCGGTGTTCTTAGAAGATGGTTGCTGAATAAAAAAGCTAGAGAACTAGGAGCCACAAAACTTGCTACTGCTTTTAATCTTGATGATGAGACAGAGTCAATCATAATGAACGTAATTAAAGGAGACATGATTAGAATAGCTAGGGAAGCTCCCCTTTCATCTATAATATCTCATCCTAAGTTCGTCCCTAGGATAAAACCACTTATTTTCATTCCAGAGGAAGAAGTTAGATTATACGCAGATTTAAATAAATTGCCCTATGAAGGTTCTAGATGTCCGTTCAGAAAGTATAATTCTCTGAGAGTCGAAACCCATGAATATTTGAACGGGCTTGAGAAAAAGAGCTCTGGAATTAAGCATATGTTGATGAAAAACGGCCTAAAATTGGCTGAAATCGTCAGAAAAAGCTTAGATTTTTCGAATAATCCAATAAGAGAATGCTCTATATGTGGAGAACCCTCTACTAGTAGAATATGCAAGGCTTGTCAACTAAGAAAAGAAATAAAGGAGATTTTATCTTCTTCTTGATCTTCTTTTTCTTGTGTTGGAAGTCTTTCCAACCATTTGTTCGAGGAACTTGATTCTGTTCTTGATTGCTCTAAGTTCTCTTACGCTCTTTGCTGTAAGTAAGGCACTTCTTGCTCTCTGTAATTCTCTTTCATAAACTTTCAAATATGCCTCGTTCATGTATAATATATTGTATTTCCTCCTATATATAGTTTCACCACTTAGAAGTGATAAACATTGTGGATTAGCCAAGCCTGTTAATAAGGACGGATATCGTATTTGTTAAGCATTATCATATATAAAGTTTTCGGTCTGCTCTGTAATCATCTATAAGTAGTCAACACTTTCTTATGTTAGCTGGGCAACAATTTTTAATTTTGTTCTTTAATTCTAAACTAGATGGATGAAAAACTAGAGCTGTTCATAGAAGAGTTTAGAAGGGAAATAGAATCTGGTAATATTAAATCTAAAAAAGATATCGAATTTCTTAAAAGAAGACTCGCTAAAAAGTATGGAGTAGAAGTTCCGAAAAATCCAAAATTAGTTGAACTTATTGATGATGAAAGACTAAGAAAAATCCTTGCAATAAAACCGGTCAGAAGCATCTCTGGTGTTAATATACTTACTGTTGTTGCGCCAGCATTTTGGTGTCCTGGAAAATGTATTTATTGCCCAACATTCCCAAATGTACCAAAAAGCTATACACCAAACGAGCCAGCTATACAAAGAGCTATTAGAAATAATTATGATTCTTATAAACAGACTCTTGACAGATTACACCAGTTCAAGGTTATGGGTCATTTGGATGAAGGTGCAAAGATAGAGGTAATAATACTCGGAGGAACTTTTCTTGCTTTAGATGAAAACTTCAGGTATAATTTTGTCAAAGGTATTTTTGATGCTCTAAATGGAAAAATATCTTCTACATTGGAAGAAGCTCATCGATTGAATGAAAATGCAAAATACAGATGCGTTAATTTAACAATCGAAACTAGACCTGATTTTTGTTTTGAAGAGCATGTCGATGCAATGCTTAGTTATGGAACTACTCGTGTTGAAATAGGTGTACAGACTGTTTATGACGATGTTTTAGAGTTTGTCAAAAGAGAACATACTGTTGCTGACGTGAAAAAAGCAACGAGAATAGCTAGAAACGCTGGTCTTAAGATCACATACCACGTGATGCCTAACTTACCAAAAAGTGATCTCGATAGAGATTTGGAAATGTTCAGGATACTTTTTGAGGGTCCAGATTTTAGGCCAGATTTTCTTAAAATATATCCGTTGCAATTATTCAAGAATACCACACTTTACAGACTATATGAGCAAGGAAAGTTTAGACTATATACGGAAGAAGAATTAATCGAGCTACTAGCAAAAGCAAAAAAGTTTGTTCCAAAATATGTTAGAATACAAAGACTAGGTAGAGATATTCCATTGAATGATGTTGATATTGCTTATCCACATACAAACCTAAGAGAGTATGTTAGAAGGAAAGCTGCTGAAATGGGAATATTTTGTAAATGTATAAGATGTAGGGAAGTTGGTTTTAGACTAAAGCACGGTATAATCCCTGATTGGAATAATGTTAAAATGCATAGGCTTGATTATGAAGCAAACGATGGTTTAGAGATATTTTTGTCTTTTGAAGATGATAAAACAAACACAATATTTGGATACTTAAGATTAAGAATTCCTGAAGAAAGTCATAGACCAGAAATAAACAACAAAAGCAGTATAGTGAGAGAGCTTAAAGTCATGGGTCCTGAGGTTCCTGTTGGTGATATGCCAGAATTTTTCCAGGTTCAACATAGAGGTTTTGGAAAACAACTAATGCAGGAAGCAGAAAGAATAACGAAAGAAGAGTTTAACAGAAACAAAGTTATTGTTATCAGTGCTATTGGAACAAGAAACTATTACAGAAAACTTGGATATACAAGAGAAGGACCTTACATGGTCAAATATCTGGAATAACTTTATACGATTGTCAATAATAATATGTTATTATGTCAATCAAAGATTTCTTTTCTGCTTTTTTAAATGTCATTGAGACTACATTAAAACAACCTGAAAAAATTTTTCTTGATGAAACAGCAACAAAATTAGAAAGTATAATTTATTTTACTTTGCTATCTCTAATTTCGTTTCTGATGAATTTTATTGTTATTAGTAGCATGAATACGATTTCCCCCTTTGATATTTTGTCTCTAGTTAGTTTCGATCTGTCGAAAATTTTACTTACTTCTTCATTGGCTTTGGTTATTGGTATTGTGTTCTCCGTGGTTATTTTCATAGTAGAAAGCATACTAATCTATATTTCTTTTAAACTTTCTGGTGTAAAATCGCTAAGCGATATAATGTTTGTAATTTCCATATCCATGACACCTACTTTACTATTTTCATGGATACCATTCATAGGTCCTTTGATTGGTATTGTTTGGAGCTCTGTACTATATCTTTTTGGGTTGAGATATAAATGCGGTTTAACCATAAACGGTATAGTCAAAGGATTGTTGATAGCTTCAATACTCCATTTAATTCTCATAGTTTTCATTATATTTGTATCTTTTAGATTTGTAAGCGGATTTGTTAATTCATTCTCTGGTACAATAACTGGGGGTTTGATGGACATGAATCAAAATTATGTTACCGAGAATTACACTCAGAATCCTTTAGATTATGTAATAGTTTCATCATACTGTAATGATACATATGTTAGTGTTCATCTATCAAATTTTGGGGATCAGGATATAGAAAATTTGAGACTAGTCTTATATGACGAAAATAACAACATGATTGCCCAAAAAGATGTTGGATCAATATCTTCGTTTGAGTATAAAAAGCAGGATTTCTATGTATATGATACGCATGATAGAAGGTTTGTCATTGTTATAACAGACAATAGTGGAAATAAAATAACACACGAAGTGTCATGCGGTGAACATGGGTGAATAATCTAACACTAGATGCGATGATTAAAAAAATGAAGTAGATAAGTAATTATGGAGATCTCAGGATACTTAGAGCTAGCTAAAAAGACCCTTCTTTCACCAACAGAAGCTTTTAAGAAATACAAACTTGAAGTAGGAGAATCTCTTATGTACTATACAATACTCTTAGTGATAAATAGTATACTTGCAGCACTATTCTTCCCAAAGATACTAATGATGATCATGCCGCTAAAATATTCACTGGGATTGTTGATAATGGCTAGAATAATAACAGGCATAATAGGGATTCTCGTTGGGTCGGCATGGTTGCACTTGTTTGTAATGCTGTTTGGTGGAAAGGGATATGCCAAAACACTAAGAGCAAACATAATTTCAACTACACCAATGTTATTGCTTGGTTGGATACCATACTTAGGAATAATAACATGGGTTTGGAGCTTTATCTTACTAGTAATCGGTCTGTCAGTAGTGCATAAATTCTCTACGGGAAGATCATTCATAGTATTGCTAATATCTGGACTGATTCCTTTGATTATAGTAGTGGTACTAGCGCTATTAGCTTTCTCTTCTGTATCAGAAATGATTAGTGTACTAAGTAGCTATTCTGGTACATAACCTCATTTTTTATTTTTTTTAATATTTTGTGGTATGAGGATTTTTCACTAGAAAATCTATAGTGAAATTTATAGCAGTAATAGCATAGTTAGTTATTCTTGTTTCATTCAATAAACTAGAGTAATACATACATTCGTAAGATAGTATATTTTTATTATGCTTGATGAATTTTTTGATGTACAAAGAAAAAAATTTCTTGATTTTGTTTCTAATGCAACAAGCATATTCATAATATATCATTCAGATCCTGACGGTGTGTGTTCTGCAGCTATGATGAAATTATGGTTAAAAGAGAATGATAAAAGAGTCTATGTTGCTTCTACTAAGTTCGGTCTTGTTGACATGGATAGAGAATTAGCTAAACATGCTATGTCCTTTGATAAGATAATAATTCTAGATCTTTCATCAAAAAATGAAATGCTGAGAAAGAAAAAGGATGATATTTGTAGAATAGACCATCATATAATTGACGACTTATATGATGAAAATTTGTTGATAAATCCTAGAACTTTAGATGAAAATATTTATTTACCAACTTCGTATATCGTATGGAGGTTGTCTCAAAGAAGAAAAGACTATAGTTTTATTGCACATTTTGGATCTAAGCTAGACAAATGTGAAAAATGTGACGATCTTTACGCCTTGGCATTAAGCAAGTATCCTGAAATTAATAATGTCTTTAATGAAATGTCTGAGATACTGAGTGTTTCCAGATACATAAAATCAGCTAACATAGTTGTTAACATGCTTATTTCTCTTTATAGATCAGGATCTCCCAAATATCTTAAAGCAACTAGTGAATATTCGAAACTCTCGAGATTGAAACATTTAATAAATAATGAAATCTCAAAACATGTTAGCCATCCACAGAAAATATTTTATAATAAAAAAATATCGATCATAAGAGTTTGTTCCAATTTTAGTGTTCATGTGGCAGTAGCCTCTCTGTATTCAAAGTTCATGAAGGAAGAAGCAGTTGTGGTTTATAATCCGTGCCTCTCAAAAAAACACGTTTATTTTGAAGCTAGATCTAAAGAAAATCTATACAATGTTTTCAAAAAAGAATTGTTCAGGTATGTTGAGAGTTTTGGTGGTCATGAAAATGCATTTGGTTTTAAAGTTAACAAAGAAAAAATTGATGAAGTCCTTAATCTAATAAAAAATATTACTTTTTAATCAAACGTGCAATAAAGTACCCTGGATATGGACCTTTGTTGGGATAAAATCTTTGAAGTTTATCATAACCATCTATTATTTTTAATCCCCTATCACCAATATAGAAAATTTGCTCCTCTATTTTAAATCCCAGTTGTTTTGCAAATTCAATATTCATTTCATTTTCTTCTGGTGTTAATGTACATGTTGAATAAACTAGTATACCATTTCTCTTTAGTATCCTATAAGCAACTTTTATGAATTGTTTTTGATAGTTTGCAAATGAGTAAACTTCTTTCATTGTTTTCTTTTCATGTATTTTTGGTCTAACACCTAATGCACTACATGGTGAGTCTAGTAAAACTTTATCTGCTCTGATCCATCTGAAATCAACATCTATGTATCTTGCATCGTGCTCAAAAACTTTTATCGATCTATGACCTAATCTAGCAATTTCTTTTTTTAATTCTTGAATTCTTCTTTTTGAATGATCAAACGCGAATATTTTTGCTTTGTTGTTTGTTAATTCAGCCATGTGAGTTACCTTACCTCCCGGCGCAGCGCACATATCCACAATTGTTTCATTTTCTTTTGGATTCAATATCCTAGAAGTTAGCATCGCTGGCAATGATTGAACATAGAACAACCCATCATAAAATTCTTTTGTTTCTCTTATCTTGGGTGCTTGATAGAATGATTTCTCTGTTTCTATTGCTAATCCATGTTTACGTTTTTTCAGTTCGCACCAGCTCATTTTTACTTTTCCTACCGCTATTAAATCTCTCCAGGGAGAAATGATGTTAACCTCTTCACCTCTCACCATTTTATTCGGGCTTATTATACCTGGTGCATATACATCAGCTCCGTTCATGACACTTTCAGAAGTTCTTTTATCAATCATTACAAACTTTTTCAACCTAGGTAATTTGTTTGGTCCTTTGACTTTGAAATAGAATGCTTCTTCAAGGTTTTCATCCTCTTTTGGTTTTAATCCATATTTTTCAAACCTTTCTATTAGCTCATCTCTAGCGATTTTTGTTGTATTCACTCTAACATAATATCTGCTAGCTGGTTTCCTTATTGCATTGAAAATTTTGAATATCTTCTTTTCTCCCAGAACATTGGATAAACGCCTAAATAGTTGTTCATCTAGGAATATGTTTTTGGCTACTGAGATAAATTTTGACATAGTTCTTGTTTCGCTTTGTCAAATAAAATCTTTTATTAAGATGACTTGAATGAGTTATTATATGGATGTATACGAAGCTTTAATGCTTTTCGTGGGTGCAATTTTGTTTAGGTTATTTCTTAAACCGTTCTTAAGAAGTTTTACTCTTAGGACAAAAACAAAGCTTGACGAAAAAATTATAGATGCAATCACAAATCCACTATGGGTTTCTATCGTGTTAATTTCTATCAACTATTTTTTCAATCAATATTTTCCAGATGAAATCGTAGTTAATATAATTTATACTGTGGTTGCACTGCTTGTAGCTTTAATGGTATACAGATTATCCAAGATATTCATTTTTGATGTTTTAGGTAGAGCTGGTAGAGGGATAGATGCAAAAACAAAGAAGACAGCTCTCGTTGTGTTAAACAACTTAATGCTTTTAATCATAGCCGTTATTACACTTGCTTATATCTTCTCGGTGTTTAACATAGATATATCACCATTGCTTGCATCGGCTGGAATAGCAGGTTTAGCGATTGGTTTAGCTCTAAAGGACCCGCTCGAGAACTTATTTTATGGTGTGATGCTTGCTCTTGATCCATCTTTTAGAGTTGGTGATGTTGTTAAAATAGGTGAAACAGTTGGTGAAGTCAAGGAAATTGGTCTAAGAAATACAAAGATACTTACTTTTTCTGGTGATTTAGTTTCACTACCAAATTCTAAGGTGGCAAACTCTCAGGTATTGAATTATCATTTACCTTCAGATAGAGTCAGGAATAGTATAAAGATAGGAGTTGCTTACGGCACAGACCCTAAGAAAGTTAAGAAACTTCTCGTTAAAATAGCAAAATCATCCAAGTATGTTTTAGATGATCCCTCACCTGTTGCTTTGTTTTTGGAGTATGGTGACTTTGCGTTAATATTCGAATTGAGATTTTGGAGTCTAGTTAGTAATAGGTTAGATGCCATAGACGATATTAACACTAGGATATGGTATGAGTTCAAGAAAAACAAGATAGAAATACCTTTCCCAATAACAGAGGTTCACTTGAAAAAGAAAAAAAGATGATCATTCCGTTATTATTGGTAGTTTATAACCACAGAACTTACATTTGCCCTTTTCATCTATGCTTGATTTAACCAAAAACACACCTTTTCTTTCTAATACTGGTTTACCACATTTCGGACAATATGTGTTTTCATATTTACTTTCGGGTACATTTCCAAGGTAGATAAACTTTAATCCTTCTTGTTTTGCAATTTCGTAATGATTTAGTAGAGTTTTTATTGGTGTTCTTGGTAGATTCGTTAATTTGTAGCTTGGAAAAAACTGTAGTATGTGCAATGGTGTTTCATCACCAAGATTATCTACTATGAACTTTACCAATCCTCTGAAACTCTCGACATCATCTCCAACTTTTGGTATTACTAAATCAGTTATTTCTAAGTGTATCTTATGTTTTTTGAGTTCCAGAAGAGTTTCTAGTATTTTTTCTGGGTCATGGACATTGATGTATTTCTTGTAAAATTCTCTGTTTAGATTACCCTTTATATCTACTGTTGCTGCATCTAGAAATTTTTTCAGAGCTTTCACAGCTTCTGGTGTAAAATAACCGTTTGTGACAAAAACGTTTTTTAGTCCGGCTTTTCTAGCTAATATGCCAGTGCCTTTTATGAATTCTATGTGTATTGATGGCTCGGTATAAGTGTAGCTGATTATCTTTGTTCTGTTTTCTGTTGCTATTCTTACTATCTCTTCTGGTTTAGCCTCAAAATAAGGTAGTGGAATTTTTTCTCTTATCATCTGGCTTATTTCCCAATTACAACAGAATGAGCACATGAAATTGCAAGAGGGAAATGCTATTGAATACGTATAGTTTCCAGGAAAAAAATGAAATAATGGTTTTTTCTCTATTGGATCTATTCCATCGGCAACTATTTTTCCATATTCGCTCGCGTATAATACACCGTTTATGTTTTTCCTTACTTGACAAATGCCAGAATAACCATTTGGGATTAAACATCTTCTATGACACAGATTACATTTAACTATCTTCTTCTTTTTGTCATGTATCTCCCATAAAATTGCCTTTTTCATCAATAATTCATTGGTTTTCTAAAATTTGTTGGTTTAAAAAGCTTTTTTCATGAGATATTTACATGATAATGGAAAATCTAAAACCATTAACTGAAGGTCAAAAGAAGCTATATAACGCACTTAATGATACTAGAAATTCAATAGTTGGAATTTTCGGTCCTAGTGGCACAGGCAAAACTTTGTTTTCATTAGCTTATTCATTGGATGCAATAATGTCCAAAAAATATGATAGACTTGTGTTGATAAAACCAGTCGCTAAGTTTGATTCACAGAGAACATTCTCGTCTTTGGATTTGGGTGATGTGTATTATTCTATCGTCAAGGATTATTTGCTTGATATGGTTTTGTTACTCAAATTAGATTGGAGTGAAATAGAATCTCTCATAGTAGAAAAGAGAATCATAATAGTAGATCCAGAAACTCTGCATGGTAGATCTTTTGATAGGTCAATAATATTTGTTGATGATGCTCATTTGTTATCGACAGAAGCTGCTTATGAAATATTGATGAGAATTGGTAACGATTCTAGATTCATAATAGCAGGAGATCCTGTGCTTCAGGGAAGTGAAAAGAGCGGAATTTCTATATTAAGAAATGTTTTGTTGGGAGAATCTAGAGCTATTGTTGTAGATTTAGGTCTTAAAGATATAGTTAGACATGGTGCCAAAATAGGAATAAAATTATTGTTAGAAGCAAAAATGAGAAAAAGGGAAATGAGTAGGGAAGAAAAAAGAGTCGCAAGTATAATAATCGAAAACATTCCTGATATAGATTTAGTGACTGTTTTGGACTTGAGAAGGAAAAAGGAAAACTATCCGATACCATTACCTCAGGTTCCAGATTTCATACTGGTAGTTAAAGAAGGTCAGGCAGGGAAGATAATAGGTAAGGGAGGTAGTAAGATAAATAAAATAGAAAAATTGGTTGGTGGTAGTATAAGGATAATAGAAACAGGTTTGAATTTCAAGGATTATGTAAAAGCTTTTCATCCAGTTGGTTGGATTGCAGAACATATAAAAGGAATCGATTTCAGAGGACCTTATTTGACAGTTGTATTAGATAAAAAGAATAGAGGACCCTTTATTGGGAATAAAGGAGCATATATAAGATTCTTTGAAAACATAGTAAAAGAACTAATAGGTATGAGGGTTAAAGTTGAGTGAACTTAAGAAAGTTCACTATCTTTTTTTGCTTTTTAACATTTTTCAGTATCAAACTTTTGCTAAGGATTATCTTTTGATCTATGCGAGACTTGAAAGAGATAAAAGCTATTGCTTCATTCAGACTTTCAAAAACTATAGGTTTCTTATTAAACGCATCTCTTACAGTTTCTCTGACCTTCCATACACCAAGAGGCATAGAAGATTCAGACCTTATCGTTCTAAGTATAAAAACACTTGCCTGTCTTTTTATTTTTACCAAATACTCAGTAACACCTAGTCTAGCTGCATAGTAGCCTCCAGCAACATTTTCGGCATATGTTTTTCTGGGGAGATAAAATTCATAATCATACCACATCTCTATAATTCTATTATTTTTCATGAACAATTCCAAAACTTCATACTGCCAGTTATCAGGTATCAATAAGATAAAAAAAGTGTTTACAAGATAGGAATTTCTGAAGAGTATTGGTTTATCTATGATCTCAAAGTTTTTGATTTCTCTTATATTATTTTCAGATAGTATGGAATCTACTGCTGTTATAGACCATCTTGTTGGGACTAATCTCCTTCCTGTTGAGTAACCTAATAGACCAACAGAAAATATTTTTTGTATTCTTGAAACAGGTATACCTTTTCGATATAATAATAGAGAAGCTTCTTTTGCTTTAAGATCCGTGTCACTTATTATATAATCAACCTTTCTTTCTATCTTTGGATTTTCTTTTATTGCTACACTGCTTATTGGTGCTGGGTTGCCTATAGGCCTGAAAAATCTATCGAATGCAAACTTGAATCTAGGAGTTTTTTTCAGTTCTATATCCAGCTCAACAGGCTTTTTTGATGGTGCAAGCTCTTGCATTATATCTATGATTTTTGATGAAGATCTTACATTAGCTCTGCTTCTTGAGTATATCAACCTACTTCTTAACTCTACTATTTCAAGTGCACTTAACTTGCTCTTGTACCATACTTCAGGAAAGTCAAGTATGCTAGTGTCTTTGTTTGGCTCGGGTGGCGCTAGAATACCAACATTGGTTATAGGATAGTTTACGGATGAAACAAAAACGCTGGGTGGAGACTTTCCAGAAAAATCTTTAATATTTTCTATAACATTCTTCCATTTGTAAACTCTGCTTAGCAATTCTTTAGGTATCGATGAGAACTTCATTCAATTTCACCATATTTGAGTCTTATCTTATGAGTTTTTCCATACTTTATCTTTTCGATTACATCTTTCATTAATAATTTTTTGATAGCTCTATGTGCATTAACTTTACCAATCTTTCTTGAAATTTCTGATTGTAAAACTTCATCTCTACTTATCAATTCTTCTAGAACAGCTCTTTCATCATTATCAAGAATTTTTAATATCGTCTTTATTTTCCTTTCTTCAAGTTTTTTACAACTTTCTACTTTTGAAGAAATAAAATAGTATACACTAGCACCTATTATTAATCCTATGGAAGCGAATATTGGAATGAAATATGGTATCGGTATCGCACACCTACCATATTCTAATGAGTGTTGAACATACAAAGTTCCTATTGATACGCCCAATACAAAAACTGAAATTATGATTATTGCTATTATAATATTTTTTTCTTTCATAAGAATGACTTCTTTCTAATTTTTAAATGGTTTCACAGATTGAAACCAATCTATATATATGGTTTCACTATACCAAAATGCATGCAAGAAATAATAAACATAACATCATTAGCGCTGGTTGATGCTATAAATCCATGTACTCTAGCTGTTCAAGTACTTTTACTCTCTAGTTTACTTGCGACTAGGGGTAGGAAAAGTGTGCTAGTTGGTGGGTTAGTGTTTTCGTTTACTATCTACATAATGTACGCCTTGTATGGGCTTGGAATATTAAAAGTGATTTATACTCTTGGTATAGATCAAATAATAAAAATAATTTTGAAGGGCCTGCTATTAGTACTTGCGTTTTTTGAAGTATTGGCATACTTCAGGTATAAACCTGGTATGATATCTATAGAGATGCCAAAATCACTCAGGCCTTATGCAAAGAAAATACTTTCATCAGTTGAAAATCCATTGATGGCTTTGCCAGCAGCCATACTTTGCTCAGTGTTGTTACTTCCCTGCTCTTCTGGTCCATATGCCGTTATGTTGATGATGATAAGCTCATTAGAGTTCATAAAACAGCTAGTAATAATCGCATACTATAATGCGTTGTTTATTTTGCCTATGATTGGTATAACCCTTTTGATATACTTGGGGACTAAGCCTAAAAAAGTAATGGAATGGAGAGAAAAACACATAAGGGAAATTCATTTAATCTCTGGATTGTTATTGTTATTAGTATTTGTAATGGTGTGAAGATGGCTAAAAAGATTAAGTTTAGAATAGATTTGATAATCTCATTTCTTTTATTCGTAATAGTTTTTGGTACGGTTGGTTTCTATTTTTCTCGAAATGGAAGCAGTACAGAAAACAGCATTGCGATCCCAAATAATTCCTCTGTGATATATCTTGTCTATTCTCCGGCATGTCCCCATTGTCACCATCTTATGGATTATTTATCAACTATCACTACAAATGTTACTATAATCGAGACAACTGATGCAAGAAGGATTTATTCATGCTTGAAAAAAGAAAATATCGATTGGGATTTTGGAGTGCCTATAATGGTAGCAAAAATCGATAATGCAATATATATGGTTTCTGGTTATCCTTCTGTGGATCAGGATATGAGTGGTTATTTCATGGGTAAGGATAAAGAAGAACAGATATGCAGTTCTGGAGGAAAACCAATTTATGTTAATGGCAGTTATGCTTTCTGTGAGATAGGTAACAATAAATATTTAGGTAATAAATATTCCGTTGATTATCTTATTTCTCTGTGTGAAAAATATGGATGTGAAGCTTTTTGTTGAATTTATTAAATCTTTTTGTTTTCATCAATTATGGTAAATCCTACTAAAAAAGATGTGATGAATTTGCTGAAAGACGTTACTGACCCAGAGTTGGGTTATAGTATAGTAGATTTGGGTTTTGTCACGGGCATTTCTGTCAATAATAAGAAAAAAACAATAAACGTTAAACTTGTGTTAACTACACCCCTTTGTCCGTTGACCGGTTATGTTTTTACGATGGTTGAAAGCAAACTGAAAAGGAAATATCCAAAATACAGCATAGAGGTTGAATATGACTTTGATACACAATGGACACCAGAAAGAATAAAACCAGAGATAAGGAAAAAACTGGGTTTATAATGTTAAATCGTAGAATTAATTATGAAAATAGCTGATATAGATGGCTATATTCAAAATATCTTTCATAAGCATACGCGAAGAAATGTTAAATCAATAGTAACAAACATAATCTTCTGGTATCTTATAACGTTAGTTTCTGTATTACTTATAGCTGCTAAGTTAAACTTTACTATAAACATATCTCTTGCCGTTTTTGGTGTGTTGTTTTTCTATGTGGATATATTTGGATTGGATGGTGGATCTGTTTATGGTTTAGCGAAACTTTTTGGTGGAAAGGGTAGATTTAGCGATCATGTTTCTCTAGTTTCTTATTGGAAACTACCAATATTGTTTTTGCAATTAGTTTCTTTGTTTTTGTACAGGAGATATCTTTGGGGTTTGATACTTTTCTATTTGTTTATTCTCGCGGAGTTGGTATGCTTCTATTATACAATGGGAATGATTCATAAACTTGATACTATAAGGAGTTTGCTTGTTGTGATGGTAATACTCATAGTACTATTACCGACACTAACACCAAAGGAAATGACTTCATTTTTACAACTACTAACAAAATAAATTGATTAACTCGAAAGATACACTATGCTTGGTGACATGCCAGTATACGTATACTACATACTAGCATACTTTTTTGGTTCAATACCCTTCTCATACATCATACCTAAGTGGCTGAAAGGAGTGGATGTCACAAAGAAATATGATACGAACGTTGGTGCTAGTAACGCTTACTATTCGACAAGAAGCCGGCCAATAGCTATCACATGCTTTATACTGGATTTCATGAAAGGATTTTTACCAGCATACTTTGTTGATCCATTAGCTGGCGTTTTTGGTGTTATGGGACATCAATACTCAATATTCATGATAGCGTTCAAATTCAAGTTCAGAAAAGCTGTCATTGGTTTAGGGATGGCAGCGACTTTTGGTTTACTAGCGGTTATTGCTCCAGTAATGATTTTGATTAGCTTACTAGCATTTATCATAATAATGTTATTAATGTCTCCAATGAACCTATTCAAATGGTATGAAGTAGAAGTCGGTAATATAGAGACAGTTTTTGCGATGGGTGTGGCTGCCTTGATATATGTGATGTTTTTCAACCCGGATGCTTTAACAGCAAGAGCCATATTGCTGCTAGTTATCTCAACTACAGTAGCGTACTCTAGAAGGATAAGACTCCAACTAATAGACTTTCTTGGGCTGAAAAAGAAGAAAAGAAGATAGCACTACCAACTTTTTTAACTTTTTTGTTTAACTACTTTTAGGTGACTCTATGGAAAAACCTAGGCTAAGCGATGAAGAAAGAAATGCTCTGCTAAAGGTCTTCAGAAAGGAAAAGTTGACAGAAGAAGAAAAAGAAATTGCAGAAAAAGCTAGAGAAAAAGATTTGGCAATAAAGAACTGGTATAGAGAGAATGAGATAGATGTCTACGTTGCTGGTTTGCTAGATGTTTCAGAATTTTCACACTTTGATAGTGTAGAGGAACTTTTTGAGCATTACGGTTATAACGTTTATTCACCAGCATCTTTCATAGATAGCAGAGAGGGAAAGGGAGAAATGGACTTTTTGGCTTTGAGAAAAGCTAGAGTTCTGCTAGCTAAGTTGAAAAGAGGTAAGAACGGTGCTTACAGTCTAGGAACATCACTGGAGCTAGGTTACTATCTAGCTGCTCATGAAAATGATGATGGTGTTGTGATACTTTATTACGAGAAAGATCCAGAAGGCAAGGATATCTATAAAGGCGATATTCACACTTATGATTACCTAAAATATTTTTCACCAGTACATGCGAGAATTCATGTAACAGATAGCATAGAAACAGCAATCAAAGATGTTCTAGCACATTTAGAAGGAAAAGCAGAATACGAGGAAGTTTTAATCAAAGATGAAATAACAGGAGAAGAGTATAAAGCAAGAAAATGTAAAATATGTGGTACTGTAGTCTATCCTTAGAGCTTTTTCTATTTCTTTTTTCAATATTAAATAGCTCATATACAAAAACCATTATATGGAAACTCCAGAAATTCAAAAGGTTCTGAAATCGGTTTTGAAGAAGATAGTTCCTTCTAAAATAGAAAAACAACAATTGATGAAGTTTGTTGATGAAGTAATGGGAATAGCTAATGAGGTTTCTAGAGAGTTTGCTGTAATCCCAATGTTAGCTGGTAGTGTTACAAGAGATACTTGGCTACCTGGTAAAAAAGAAATAGATGTTTTTGTTCTATTTCCCAAAACACTTGAAAGGAAAAGACTAGAAGAACATGGGTTATTGCTTGGTAAAAAAATTGCTGAAAAACTGAATGCTGAATATTCAATAGAGTTTGCTGAACATCCTTACGTGAGAATAAAAAAAGGAGAGTATACAGCTGACATAGTTCCTTGCTACAGAATAGATGAAGGAGAAAAAATTAAGAGTGCAGTGGATAGAACACCTTTCCATGTCAGATACTTAGAAAAAAAGTTTCATCCTATGCTAGCAGATCAAGCAAGATTGCTAAAACAGTTCATGAGAGCAAATGGGATTTATGGTGCTGATACAAAAGTACAAGGTTTTTCTGGTTATTTGTGTGAACTGTTAATACTAGAGTATGGCTCGTTTGTTAAGGTCTTAGAAAATGCAATAAAATGGAATCCGGGATTTGTCATAGATATTGAAGGTTTTTACAACAAAGATGAATATACAAAGTTAAGAAAGAAATTCAAGGGACAAGCATTGATAGTAATAGACCCTGTGGATAAAAACAGGAATGTTGCTGCGGCTGTTTCAACTGAAAATTTCTTCAGGTTCAAAAAACTTGCTAAAGAATTTCTTGATAATCCTAGAGAAGATTTGTTTTTTGAAAGAGAAGAAGGTCCTATTAGTGAAGCCGAACTGGTTTTGAAGCTTTTGAAGAGGAGAACCGAGCTAATACTAATCGTTTTCGAACCACCTAAAGTAGTTCCAGATGTGTTATGGCCTCAGCTAAGGGCTATGGCAAGAAGGATGGAAAGTATTCTAGCAGAATATTCTTTTGTTGTGATGAATAAAGGTACGTATACAAATGAAAAAGATTTGGCTATAGTTGCTTTGGAAATGCAAGTATCAAAGTTACCAAAAATTGAAAAGAAAATTGGTCCCCCAGTTTTTGCGATAAAGAATGCAAAGGATTTTGTTAACAAATACAAAAACGATGCGGCAGCTGGTCCTTGGGTAGAGGATGATAGATGGGTCGTTGAAGTTAAAAGGAAATTCACTAATGCTAAAGAGAAAATAGAGGATAGTTTATCTAAGCCAGTAGATGTATTAAAGGCAAAAGGAATACCAAATCATTTAGCAGAGAAGATAGCTGAGAAATTCGAAGTTATCAATGAAACAGAAAAAATAGTTAGATTGATAGAAAGGGATAAAGGTTTTGGAATCTTTTTGAAAAAGTTTTTCGATAAGGAAGACCTTTCATTTTAATTTGTTTCTTGTGAACAAAATTCTATGCTAAGAATAACATTTTTGGGGACAAGTTCAAGTGTGCCTACTAGAAAAAGGAATCATCCAGCCATAGTTATGGAGTATTACTCTAAGAGAAATGATATCTTATTGTTTGATTGCGGTGAGGGTACTCAACTACAACTGATGAAAGCTGGCATAAGTTTCATGCAAATAACCAAAATATTCATTACCCATTGGCATGCTGACCATTTTGCTGGTTTACTCCCAATGCTAGCAACTATGAATATGGAGAAAAGAAAAAAACCTCTGAAGATATTTGCACCGTTTGCTGAAAAGCATTTGTATCATATGAAAGCTTTGTATCATTATAAGCCACTTTTCGAAATAAGTGCTATTGATGTTGAAGTGAAGGATGAACCAGTCAAGATATTTGAGAATGATGAATATGAAATACATGCTATAAAAGTTAAACACACTGTACCCAGTGTTGCTTATGCTTTCAAAGAGAAAGATCATTGGAGTATTGATGTTAGCATATTAAAGAAAATGGGTTTGAGAAGGGGTAAATGGCTTGAGGCTCTGAAGAAAGAAGGCGAGTATGAAATAAACGGTAAAAAAATTAGGATAGAAAATGTTGCAACATTGAAAAGAGGTTTAAAGGTTGTTTATACTGGTGACACTGAGAAAACAGAAAACGTTGTTAAGTTAGCTAAGGATGCAGATATTTTGATTCATGACAGCACTTATGTTCATGAAGATAAAGAGCCAGCTAGGGGTCATTCATCAGCTAGAGAAGCCGCCGAAATAGCAAAAGAAGCTAATGTTAAATTACTTGTGTTAACTCATTTGAGTAGAAGGTATCAAACAAAGGAGGACATTGAGAAACTGCTAAAAGATGCTAAACAAGTTTTTGAGAATGTTATTGTTGCTGAAGACTTTATGCAAATTACTATTAAAACTGGTGAAGAGCCAAAGATTACAAAACTAAAAATTTAGCTTATTACTTTGTTTTTCTTAATTTTTGATGAAAGCCCCTGTGGTGTAGCCTGGATAGCACGACGGCTTGCGGAGCCGTTAGCCGGGGTTCAAATCCCCGCAGGGGCATATTGTTCAAAAGGAATTGATTGTTAAATTTTAAATTTTCTCATCTAATAACTTGAGTTTATGAGTAATCATAGATCGAAACTTCTTAGAAGGGATCCTGTTCTAGATAAGTTTGCTAACTATATTTACGATCACGGGTATGAGTGGTTTCTTGGGTTTTTAAAAGATTATGAAATTACATCTGATTTGAGATGCAATGTTTGTGATAGATTTGGTAGATTCAAATATGAATTAAAGTGAATTGTCTAAGAGCAAATTTAGAAATAGTTGTTTGCGATGGCTTTTCATTTGGGTTACAGCATGCTATCAGAATAGATGGTGAAACTTTATCTAGAATAAGGAGATGTAAAAAGATAGTTGATGCACCAAAAGGAGCTTTGTATGATGAAAAATATTGGGGACTTTATGAATATTGCATATTTTTCTGATAAGAGACCATACTCTTGTCATTAAATTTAAATTATTTTTTTACTATTTTTTGGTTATGAAAGAAGATAAGCTCTATGAAAACTGTCAAACAAACTTTTGGATATTCCTAATACAAACACATGCTGGTAAAGATGTGAAGAGATTTGTCAAAAATTTTTATTCTGACTATGAAGAAATGTTAAAAGAGTACAAGCTCGAAGTCAAGGATCTTGATATTGCTTACGGTGAATATGATGTATTTTTGTCTCTTAGTTATGACCCAGACTATCTTTTAAATAAATTTGGTAAGAATATGATAAAAATCTCTGGTGATGTTTATGATAAAATTAGAAAGCATAAAGATGTTGCTCTAGTCGATATGCTATATCCTATTTACGGTTGTATAAAATGATGGATGAAAGAATAAGAGGACTTTTACTTGGTGTGTGCCTTCCAGGTAGAGATATTGATGCGGTGAACATGTTAAGAAAGAAGAGCTATATCAAAGACGTCAAAATAACATATGGAATGTACGACTTTATTGCAGTATTGGAAACAAGGAACAGGGATGAATACATTAAAAAAGTAAAGGAACTGGAAAAACTTGTTAATGATGATGGGCCAATCACGTATTTGAGAGTATTATCAGTAGTAGAATATCGTGAAAAGTGATTTCTATTTTAACTTTCTTTTTCTAATTGAAAATAATGGAGTTTACTGGTTGGAAAAAAGCCATAATTGCTTTGCAGATCATTCTAGTTATCGCTGTTTTCATGTACTTCATGCAAAAGTATTATGATAAAATTCAAGATTTCATAGTAAAACAAACAACTGGCGTTAGATGGCTCCTTTTCATGCTAACAGGTTTTGTTGGGTCTATGAGTGTCATTTTACCAATTTCACCTCCGTATCCTGCAGTAGTGTTCTTTTTATCAACTTATGCTCATGATATAAAACCTTTAGAATTGGCTTTCTTTACTGGCTTGGGCGCTTCTTTTGGTGAATCTATATCATGGTTTTTAGGCGAAGTTTTGTTTTCATTTTTACCTAAGAAATACAAAAAGAGAGCTTTTGCAATAAAAGACATGCTCAAGAAGAAAAAGAATGGTGAAGCAATAATACTCTTTCTAGTCTTCTTTTTTGGGTTAACTCCATTGCCAGATGATGTCGTTTTCATAATTTTAGGATTCATAAAATACTCCCTTCTAAGATCTCTTCTGTTCTGCTTTTTTGGCAAGTTTTTACTTTTGTATGGACTAGCTAAAGGAGGTTCTTTTATAGGAGCGGATGTTTTACCAAGGATTTCTGAGAGCCAGCTTCTTATAGGGTCTATTATTGGTACCATAATAACTCTATTGATAGTTATAGGCATCGATTGGGATGAACTACTAAAATCTATGACAGAAGGTAATAGAAAGAGAGGTAGAAAAATAAGGAGAAAGAAAAGAAAAAAGAAATAAAAACCTTAAGGTAAGATAACATTCATGGTAGATAAATGCATTTCATGCGGTAATAGTATACTTTCTGCTAAAGGCTATAGTAAGTTCGTTTGTCCCAATTGTGGAGAAGAAGCAATAGTCAGATGTAATGTTTGCAGGGCAAATTCTGTCGAATATGTCTGCCCAAAATGTGGTTTCAGAGGTCCGTGATCATGGGTAAGGTATTGGCAACAATAAAGGTAATGCCTGACGGCTTAGAAGTAGACATAAATAAGCTAGAGGAAGAGATAAAACAGAAAATAAATCCAGAAAGAATAAACAAACAGCCAATTGCTTTTGGTCTAGTTGCCTTGATAGTGGAAAAAGTAATAGCTGATGATGAGGGAGAAATAGAGAAGGTCGAGAATGCATTAAAATCGATTGAGGGAGTTTCTAGTATAGAGGT
>JAGGZO010000044.1 GCA_021161995.1 Candidatus Aenigmatarchaeota archaeon | reverse complement strand
TCTATAGAATATGTACCAAAAAGCAAAAACATAATTTTCATGAATCCAAGGTCTAAAAATCAAAAACTCTATATTCCAACATCATGCATATTGTTTCATGTAATTCCCAAAGGTTGCTTGGATGAAAAAACTATATTTATGTGTGCTCTCGGAACCCTTTCTGACATTGGATTAAATGACTGTAGAGATTTGTATGTGAAATTTTCTGAAATCTTTCCAGGATATTTTGGTGTAAATAATATCGAGAAGTACGAAAAAACAAAATTATTCAAATACGTCGAACTTCTTAGTTCAGCTTTGTTGTTGAATAGATCTAGCTCTGGTTTAAATAAATTATTGAGAAAGATAAAAGACCCAGCTGGTGATATAATATCAAGAGAGTTTGAAAAATATAAAAAAATAGTTGATAGAGAAGTTGAAAGGGAAATCGAGCGTTTCAGAAAAGAAAGAATTCAATTGGATAAAAATGTATTTTTCTATTTGATGAAAACTAGGTTACCAGTTAAAACTGTAATTGCATACAAGCTCGCTAAAAAATACAGGAGTAAAATAATTTTGATTGGTCAAAAAATTTCTGGGTCAAAAATATTGATAAGTGCTAGAAGAGGATCCTTAGTAAAAGAAAATCTTATAGACGTTTTATCCAGATTCTCCGATGAATTGGGTCTGATTACATATGGAGGGCATCCCAAAGCTGCTGGTGCTATAGCTGATAGCAGACAAATGAAACTAAAGCTTTAGGATATATCTTACTATATCTCCTTTTGTCACTATTCCAACAAGCTTTCCGTTATCTATTACGGGTAATCTACTAACATCTTTTTCATTCATCATCTCTGCTGCTTCCAATATAGTTGTGTTTGGTGAAATTGCGTAAACGTCTTTAGACATCAAATCTTTGACCTTTGTCATTTTCATCAAATCCTTAACATGCTTTATCTTTTCTATCTCAGCTAGTTTTTTTAGTGAATATAGTATTAGGCTCCATATGGATCTCATGTTCTTTGGTTTTAGGTCTAGTTCTATGTTAAGGAACTCGACTATATCGGTAGTGCTTATTATACCAACCAATTCTCCCTTTCTGTTAAGAACTGGTGCACCAGATATGTTTTTTTCGGTCATTTGAGTTATAGCATCGAATATAGATTCGTCCTCATAGAAATACAGAACATCCTTTGTCATTATGTCAGAAACTTTCATCAAAAATAATATTACAAAAAGAAAGCTAAAAAGCTAGCTTATCGGGCTACCTTCTTTTATGTTTGGTTTGTCTAGTGTTACTAGAGCTAGATTACCTTCTTCATCCATTGCTGCTAGTATCATTGCTTGACTTTCTAGACCCATCATCTTTTTCGGCTCTAGATTTATTACAAAAACAAACTTTTTACCTATTAGCTCACCAGGTCCATACCATTTAGCTATTCCAGCGATAGCTTGTCTTTTTTCTGTGCCGAAGTCAACTATCATTTTTATTAGCTTTTCTGATCCTTCAACTCTTTCAGCGTCGATTACTTTACCTACTTTCATTTGTACTTTCTTGAACTCTGAAAAGGATATTGCCATAAAACTAAATGAAAACAAAGATATTTTAATCCTACTTTTTATCAAAAATGAATACTGAGGTCTTTAGATTCTTTATTTCATTTTTTCTTAGTCTTCTACTAAATACTCTCTCTGGCTTTGATTCATGAATTATTTTGGATACCCCAGTCGGATCCTTTATAGAGATTGTGAATTTGATTTCTGCGTCTTTCATTTTCTTGATTTTTTTAAGCAGCTTTTCTACGTTTAATTTTCTTTTTCCACTCAGAACTTTTAATTGTCCTTTTAGAACATCTTCTATTTCATTTAGCATACCTTCAACATTTTTTATGAACGATCTAGAGTTTGGTCCAGGTTCTATCTTAACTCCAATCTCTTTTATCTCTATAGTCCCATTGCTACCTCTTATGATTTTTGCAAAAAGATCTTCCTCCTCTTGGACTTTTAGCCAATAACCTTTAGGTTCTTTGACTTCTATCGTAAAGACATCATTGAACTTATAGCCACAATTATCGCAGATAGAAGTCACTATAAGACATTTTCCAAAATATGGTAGTTCCTTCTCTTCTAAAATCGTTCTTAACGTTTTTTTACCACAAACAGGGCAAGTCATCATAGTCATAAAAAATAAAAGATTGAGCAGAGTCTATTTCTTCTTTTTCTTTCTTGATGATTTCTTTGATTTCTTTTTAGAAGTTCTTTTCTTGGTTGTTCTCTTCTTTTTTGTTTTCTTTGGTTTCCTACCTCTTTTTTTCTTCCTACCTCTTTTCTTTTTCTTTTGTTCTTTTTCTTTCTGTTTCCTTAATTCCATTTCAGCTAATGCTTCTAGCTCAGCTTCTTTCTTTTCGACTATTTCTTCTAGACCCAACTTCTCAACTAATTCTTTGTATCTATTCCTTATTGTTACTTCAGTTATCCCACACATGTCTGCTATTTCTCTCTGTGTTCTCCTCTCTCCCTCTAGAACGCTAGCAATGTATATTGCTGCTGCCGCCACACCAGTAGGACCTTTACCGCTTGTTGCACCAACCTTTTCAGCTTTTTTGAGTAAGTTGATTGCTTTCATCTGTACTCTTTCGCTTAATCCCAATATGGTACAGAATCTTGGCACAAAATCTTCTGGTCTAGCTGGTAATATTCTTAGTTTCAAACCTCTTGCTATGTATCTGTATGTTCTACCGATCTCTCTCTTATCTATACCGCTAGCTTCTGCGATTTCATCTAACGTTCTTGGTGTACTAGCCTCTCTTGCTACATAGTAAACCAAAGCAGCTATGATCGATTCTATACTCCTTCCTCTCACCAATCCTTTATCTACAACCTCTTCGTATAACTTTGCAACTTTTTCATGAACAGTTTTTGGTAAATTCAAGAAGGATATAACTCTTTGAAGCTCTGATAAAGCGAAAGTTAAGTTTCTATCTTTAGATCTCATCAGTCTCTTATTCCATTTTGTTAGCCTGTAATATTGAATTCTTTTTTCGGGAGAAACTTTGTAGAGCTCTGTTAAACCCTTACCTATTTGTGTAGATAGACCTTTGTCGTGTTTTGTGTGTGTTAAAGGTGCACCGGCTCTTGCCCTTCTTTCCATTTGTTCATGGTCAAAGGCCCTCCAATCTTGACTCATATCTACGACATTTTCTTCTATTATTGCACCGCAGTCAGCACAGTATAACTCTCCTCTGACAGGGTCTTCTACTATGTTTTCACTACCACATACTGGGCATTTCATCTTACCATGGTGTTTTGTTACGACCATTTTATCACTCTCAAGTGATTTTCACAATCACATAAACTTTATAAATATTGCAACAAAACATTTAAATACTTTTCGTTTCTTTACCATATTTTTAAGAAGTAACTTAGTAATGATGTTTCTATCTTATGAATCTATCTGCTGTTTGAATATCGAGATATACAACCGATTCATTTAGGGTTTCTGCAGACTTGATTTTTATTACATTAATTTTATCAGTAAGCTCTTCTTCATCTTTTATGTATTTTCTAAATCTTTTTCGGATTCTTATGGGAGTTTGAGTGTTCGTACAAGGTTTTTTGATACTATGGGGGCAATACTTTTCTTAATTAGTTATCATACAGGTTGTGTGCTTCTGGTATGAGGAATTTATTGTTTACCGTATTTCTCCTGATACAACTTCTTAAGCTCTTCGAGTCTTTGTTCTAAGTATTTTATCTCGTTTTCTAGTTGAGTTTTTTCATCTATGGTATTTTGTTGTGTTTCTGTTTGTACCGGTCGGTATGTGCTTGGTATATTGCCCTTTTTGTATTCTTGGTATGCCATTTCTCCGCATGGTCCTAAGCCGAACATCGCCCTATCTGGATCACCATATAGCATTGCTACTTGCCACCTTCTCCATCCATATCCTCTGCCGAAACCCCATTTCCAACCTCTTCTTCTCCATCCCCACCATGGCATGTTCTCACCTAATAATATATTGTGCTTTAAATACAATATAGATTCAACTAAATTATGAAAATTCTTGTGCTTGGTAAGTACGACCCTTATGTTTCTGTGGGCGGTGCCGAAAAATACGCAAAAGATCAGCTAGATGAGTTGAGTTCTTTTGACAATGAAATAATCGCAGTCTTTTCATCAAAATCAGCAAAAGGTTATGAAAAAAGAATTTCAAAAAACATTAGGATAATCGTTTTGCCAAAATTGTTTGAATTGCTTGAAAGTCCTTTCACGAAACCATTCTATAGATTTTTGATGAAAGGAAGACCAGAACTGGTTTGGATGCATTTACCAAACCCATTCTGGGAATTATACATGCTTTTTTACTTGCTAATAAAAGGAAAACATTTTAAACTGGTTTCTACTTATCATGCCGATGCACCGCATTATACTATTGTAAGTAAGATTGCCGATTTTCTCAGAATGTTCTGGTTGTTCCCATTGTTGAAAAAACATGATATGATGATTTCAACTAGTAAAGAATATGCACACCACTCTTTTGTTTTAAGATATTTCTTAGATAAGACGGTAATACTTCCAATAAAAATACGCGAGGATGAATTGAAGATAAGACCCAGAAGACCAAAAATCAAACTAGGTAAAAATGACAGAATAGTTTTGTTTATTGGTAGATTGCATGGTTATAAGGGTGTAGAATATTTAATCGAAGCTTTTGCAAATGTGTTGAAAAAAGTCAATAATGCAAAGCTTGTTATAGCTGGCGATGGCCCATTAAAAAACAGATTGATTAATCTTTCAAGGAATTTGAGTATAGATAGCAATGTTTACTTTCTTGGTAGAGTGAGTAATGCTGAAAAAGTTTGGTTATTGAAGAATTCAGATTTGTTTGTTTTACCAAGCATAAACAGAGGAGAAGCTTTTGGTATAGCTATGATCGAGGCTATGTATTTTAGCAGACCAGTAATTTCAACTAGAATAAAAGGCAGTGGTGTTACTTTTGTCAACAAAGATGGTGTTACTGGGATTGTAGTGGAACCGATGAATGCTGAACAATTGAGTAAAGCGATAATAAAACTATTATCGAATGGAAAGCAAAGGAATAAGCTTGGGAGAAATGCAAAGAAAAGAGCTTTGAAGCTTTTCATCAAAAAACGTAAAGAAAAATATTTTCAGAATATTGTTGAAATAGTTTAAAAGAGTTTTTGGATAGAATAATTCATGAAAGCGGTAAAAGATATTGATCTAAACAGAATAAAAAACGCAAGAGATTTGATAAAAGCTTTTGATGAAAGTGGTGGTTTTCAAGCAAAGCATGTTGCTATTGGTTATGAGATACTAAAAGAGATGATTCACGATAAGGAATGTGTTAAATTCATGTCTTTTACAGCAAACTTGATTTCAACCGGTTTTAGGGGTGTGGTTAGAGAACTTGTGAAAAGAAAGCTGGTTGATATAATAATAACAACAAACGGTACTCTAGATCATGATATAGCAAGGACGTACAAAGACTATTATCATGGATTTTTTGAACTAGATGATAAAGAGCTAAAACATGAAGGAATTCATAGATTGGGTAATGTGCTAGTACCAGAGGATTCCTATGGTGTGATAATAGAAGAAAAGGTTCAAGAGTGGTTGAAAAAGATTTACGATGCTGGTATAAGAGAGATTTCTGGACACGAGCTAATATGGAAGTTTGGAGAATTTATCAATGATGAAAACTCTATATTATACTGGGCCTGGAAGAACAAAATACCAATAATAGTTCCTGGTTTTTTTGATGGTGCTGTTGGATACCAGATCTGGCAGTTTTGGCAAGATGGTCATAAAGATTTCAAAGTTAACTTGTTGCTAGATGAACAGTTGCTTAGCGATACGGTATGGAATACAAAGAGAACAGGTGCGCTTATAATTGGCGGTGGTGTTTCTAAGCATCACACAATATGGTGGAATCAGTTCAAAAACGGTTTAGATTATGCTGTTTACATAACTACAGCAATAGAAGAAGACGGTAGCTTGAGCGGTGCTAAAACGAGAGAGGCAATAAGCTGGAATAAGATAAGTGAGAGGGGTAGGCACATAACCATATTTGGAGACGCTACGATAATTTTGCCCATAATTGCCAAAGCATTAATAGAGGATTTGGATGAAGGATAAGCAGCAATTGATGGAAGAGCTGGAAGAAAAAATAAAGGTTTGTAAAGCCTGTTCTCTCTGGCAGAATAGAACCAACGCGGTTCCTGGCGAAGGCAATCTTAACGCTAAAATAATGCTGATTGGTTTAGGCCCTGGTTATTGGGAAGATCAAAAAGGAAGACCTTTTGTTGGAAAAGCAGGACAATTACTGAATCAATTGCTTGAAAGCGTTGGGTTGAAGAGAGAGAATGTATACATAACCAACGTTGTTAAGTGCATTCCTCCGAATAACAGACCTACAGAAGAACAAATAGCTACTTGTACTTCGCTATACTTAAAAAAACAGATAGAAATAATCTCGCCAAAAATTATTATTACGCTAGGGGAAATAGCAACGAGATGGGTTTTCTTGAGATATGGCCTAAAATATACTTCTATGGGAAAGTTGCATGGTAAACCTATCAAGGTAAGCAACATTTTCGGTGTTTTGACCATAATACCAATGTACCATCCAGCTAGCGCCCTTTATAACCCTCAGTTAAAAGATATCCTATTTGATGACTGGAAATCTGTTGAGAATGTGTTAAAATCAGTTTAAAAATGTTTTGCAAAAGTGTTTTTATTTTTTATTGTCCCTAAAAATTAACATGGTCCGATATGATTTAATTTCAGATGTGATGTCTGCTATAAAAAACGCTGAGAGAAGTGCCAAAAAAGAGGTAGTTGTTAAGGCATCTAAGCTAGTTGAGAGAATTTTGAAAGTTATGCAGGAAGATGGTTACATAGGTGCATATGAGTTCATAGATGATGGAAAACAAGGCTTATTTAGAATCGAGTTAAAACACAAAATAATAGAATGCAATGCCATAAGACCAAGGTTTGCTGTTGGTGTTGACGAAATCGACAAGTATGAAAAAAGATTTTTGCCAGCTGTTGGTGTTGGTATACTGATAATTTCCACTCCTAAAGGTGTAATGGACCATAAAAAGGCTAAAAAATTAAACACAGGAGGGAGGTTGTTGGCCTATGTATTCTAAAGAGTTTGAAATTCCAGAAGGAATAGAAGTGAAATGGAAGGATAACACGATATACGTAAAGGGACCTCTAGGAGAGATAAAGAAAGAGATAAAGTCACCATTCTTAGGAAAAATGATAACAGTTGAGATAAAAGACAATAAGTTCATAGTTACTAGCAGTAGAGACAAAAAGAAGTACAAAGCTATGGTTGGTACGATAGTTGCTCATTTGAGAAACATGGTTAGGGGTGTTACCAAAGGCTATAAGTATGTCATGAAAGTTGTTTCGCTCCACTTCCCACCGAACATTAAGGTTCAAGGGGATAAGGTTGTTATAACAAACTTCTTAGGTGAAAAAACTCCTAGAGTCGCTCAGATAGTTGGTTCTGCTAAAGTTTCAATAAGAGGCGATACAATCGAGATAACTGGTATTAATAAAGAGGATGTTGGTCAGACTGCTAACAATATAGAACAAGCTACTAGGATTACTGGAAAAGATAGAAGGATATTCCAGGATGGTGTATACATCTGGGAAAAGGCTTTGCCTATGAAAGAAGAATAGTTTTTTAAATTATTTTTATCAAATTTCAATGAGTGATAGCATGGTGAACCCAAGAAACAAGCCAGAATTTCTAAGAGCTTTAAAGGAATCTATAAAGAGACTTAAGGGTAAATGGAGAAAGCCTAGAGGTAAACAAAGTAAGATGAGATTACACAAAAAAGGAAAGAGAAAGGTTGTGAGAATTGGTTGGGGTGCTCCTAGAAACCTTAGATATAAGCATCCTTCAGGCTACTATGAGGTCTTGGTTGAAAATTTGAAGCAACTAGAAGGAATAAATCCAAAAACGCAAGCTATAAGAATTTCAGCTAGAGTTGGTAGAAGAAAGAGACAGATGATATTAGAAAAGACAAAAGAGTTAGGTATAAAAGTTCTCAACCCATAAATTTTTATTCATAAGATGAGGATAGGAAAGTATGGTGAATTTAAGATTCCAGAAGAAGATGGCTGCAGATGTGCTTAAAGTAGGTATTACTAAAGTTTGGTTTGACCCTGAGCACATAAAAGAAATAAGAGAGGCTATTACTAAGGCCGATATAAGGAGATTGATCAAAAAAGGTTACATTGACACTAAAGAAGATTTCTTGAGATGGACTTGGAAAGAAAGGAATAAAGGAAAAGTAAGGAAGGGAGGTAAGTATGCTGTAGTTTCTAGGAAAGAAAGATGGGTAACTAGAATAAGAGCTTTGAGAAGATTATTGAGGGAGTTGAGAGATAAAGAGTACATAACTAATGAATCATACAGAAGACTTTACAGATTAGCAAAGGGCGGTATGTTTAGAAGCAGAGCGCACTTGCTAAAGTATGCCAAAGATAACGATATGCTGCTCAGAGAATACAAACTCAAGAAGTAGTTTTACTTTTTTGTGATAAAAAATCAAAAAACGGATTTTTTATAATACTTTTATATTTTTTATGTATTACTCATTTTCATGCCAAAGTTTGGACCCAGATATAAAATGCCACTCAAGAGAAGGAGAAAATTTAAGACAGACTACAAGAAGCGACTAAAGCTATTGCTTTCAGGTAAACCAAGATTAGTAGTGAGGAGAACAAACAAATACATAATAGCACAGATGGTTGTTTCTGAAGAAGGTGAGGATAAAACCATAGTTGGTATCACATCAAAAGTATTGAGAGATAAGTATGGTTGGAAGTATTCTTGCAAGAACCTACCCGCAGCATATTTAACTGGTTTGCTAATAGGAAAACTTGCTCTGGAAAAAGGAATTAAGGAAGCTATACTTGATATTGGATTGCATAGGAAAACAAAAGGTAATAGACTATTTGCTACTCTAAAAGGAGCTGTTGATGCTGGTTTGAGCGTTCCTCATGGTGAAGAAATTTTACCGGATGAATCTAGAATAAAAGGTGAACATATAGCTAGCTACCTTGAGAAGTTTAAGAACCTACCGCAAGATTTTGAAACGGTTAAGAAAAAGATAATCGGAGGTTGAGATTATGGCTGAAGAACAAAAGAAAGATGTTAAAGAAGAAAAGAAATTAGAACAAAAGCAAGAAACTAAGGAAGAAAAACCAAAATGGATACCCAAAACAAAACTAGGTAGGATGGTCCTAGAAGGAAAAATAACCTCCATAGAGGAAATTTTAGAAAAAGGTTGGAAAATCAGAGAACCAGAGATAGTTGATTATTTAATGCCCGATTTGAAAGTCGAGTATGTGTTGATAGGTAAAGGAGGTACAAAAGGTGGCGGTAAGAAAAGATTGCCAATAAAAAGGAGTGTTAAAGTTACCGCAAGTGGTAGAAGGATAAGCTATTCTGTCATGGTAATGGTTGGTAATGGAAACGGTATAGTTGGTATTGGAAGAGGAAAATCAAAAGATACGAGAACTGCATTCATGCAGGCTTTGAGAAAGGCAAAGATGAATTTAATCTATGTTAAAAGAGGTTGTGGTAGCTGGGAATGTGCATGTGGTGGTAACCACTCAATTCCATACATGACTGAAGGTAAATCAGGATCTGTAAGATATGTCTTATTGCCAGCACCAAAAGGTACCGGATTAGTTGTTAACGATGAAGCTAAGAAACTATTGAGACTAGCAGGTATCAAAGATGTTTGGTCTAAAACTTTCGGTAGAACGAAACAGCATATGAATCTAATACAGGCATTGTTTAACGCATTGAAGAATCTAAGAAAGTACGAGAAAGCTTACTAGCCTATCTTTCTTTTTCTTAATGACAATATCATTAGATAAAGTAGTGTGCCGAATACACTACCAACTGTTTCTATCACACCTATAAAGCTTCTCGGCAAAACTAGAAATAATAAGAATGGGACAGAAACTGATAGCAACCATGCCTTTTTATAATGCATGCTATAATCAAAAATAAAGGTATCTTTGAGTGTCCATGATAGAGTTATGTATGGCGTTATGAGCAAGAAAATTATCAGTATGGAAAACATTATTTTTTCATCTTTGCTTTCTGGGCTAACTGTTATTATTTCTTTCGTGTTTTCTTCATACGCGGAAACAGTTGATATGGCAAACATTAGGTAGACAGAAAGAGTGATCAGAACACCAATTATTATCAACTTCTTTAGTTTTGCTGGCTCTGGAACGAATCTCCTTAGGTTTGGTATTATCGAGTAGAACATAAAGCTAAACATAAACACACCATATCCAGAGAATAGCATGCTTTTGCTTATTTCATTACCAGTTTCTACGTTTATACCATATCTGGCTATCAAGAAAAGAGAGATGACTATTATAACAGAGATCTTTATGCTTGTCAAGAATATCTGAGAAATTTTTACCTCATCTTTGCCTTTGTAGACTATTAATCCAACAATAGCAAACGTTACAATTCCTATGATCGTTTGGTTTATTCCTGTCAGTGAGGATATGGTCGTTGAAATACCTATCAGATAGGCTAGTATCGCACCATATATTGAAAATAGCTGAAGGAAAAAAGTTATGTTCTTTGCTTTTTCACCAAAATACATTCCGAATATACCGGGTATCTCTTTTATACCTTTTCTAAACACATCGACCTCAGCTAGTATGAATGAAACGTAGAGTGTGAATAAAACGACTATAGCCATTATTAGCAGTGAGTATAATAGTCCCAGATGATAGAACACGTATGGTACACTTAGAATTCCTGCACCTATCACAGTTCCGAGAAGAATAAATAAACCAAAAATAAAATTTTTATCCATAAATATAATAGTAACTTTGTTTAAAAAGTGGGAAAATGGTGAAGAGAACTGGGCCTACGAACAAATATTTGAAGGAATTGATAATAAAACTGAAAAAACTAGCAAAGGCTAACAACGCAAAGATTTGGGAAGATGTAGCATTAAAACTAGCAAAACCAACCAGAAAGAGGATAGAGGTAAACATAAGTAAAATAAACAGGTATGCTAACGAAAACGATATCATAGTTGTGCCTGGCGTTGTTTTAGGCGCTGGCAGCTTAACCAAAAAAGTTACAGTAGCGGCTTGGAGATTTACTGGTAGGGCAAAAGAAAAAATAGTGGCAGTTGGTGGCAAAGCTATCAGTATAGAAGAGCTAACAAAAACTAATCCTAAAGGAAGTGGAGTTAGAATATTTGCTTAAGGTTTAAAAGTTTTGCACCAAATGATGATAGTATGATAGTAATTAATGCTGAGAAAAAAGTTGCTGGTAGATTGGCTAGTATAGTTGCTAAATTGTTATTGAAAGGCGAAGAAGTTGTTATTGTTAATGCTGAAAAGGCTGTGATTTCTGGTGATCCCGCTAAGGTAATCGAAAGATTTAAAGAACTGAGAGCAAAGGGAGATCCTTACAAAGGTCCATTCTATCCAAAAAGACCAGATGGGATATTGAGAAGGATAATCAGAGGAATGCTGCCTTACAAGAAAAAGAAAGGAAAAGATGCTTTAGGCAGATTAAAAGTTTACATAGGAATACCGGAAGAATTCTCTAATGTAGAATTCGCTAATGTTGACGTTAAAACAGCTGATGATCTAGTTACACACTACATAACACTAGAGGAAATTGCTTTGCAAATAGGAGCAAAGAAGACTTGGTAAAATCTTTATTCCCGTTCTGTTTTTGTTTGCTATTTTTCTCAACTCATATAAAACATTAAAAAACTTTTTGTTACAATAATGTTGTATGCCAAAGCCCAAGATTGTATTTGCAACAGGTAAAAGAAAAAC
>JAGGZO010000067.1 GCA_021161995.1 Candidatus Aenigmatarchaeota archaeon | reverse complement strand
AGAGAATATATTGGAGTGTATTTACTTAGTTCTCAAGAATAGAGGTTATAAAGTTTTTACAAGCTCTAGTTATAGTTTTGATATTTTTGCCAGTAAAGGTAATAAGTCGTTCGTAATAAAAGTCTATCTTAACGTTGATTCCCTCGAGAAACAGATAGCTGACGACCTGATTAAAATATCTAAGGTTTTTGATGCTGTGCCAATTGTCATTTCTTTTGGTGATTCAAGAATAACGTTCTCCGATAATATGATATACTTTAGGTTTGGTATAGTTGTTGTCACTCCTTCAACTTTCATTTCGATAATAAAAGGAAATCTTAGTTTCGATTCTTATGTTTATAAGGGCAGGAGATTGTGCTACATTGATACCAATAAGCTAAAAGAGCTCCGTATCTCTAAGGGGTATAGTCTAACAACTTTAGCGGATGCTATAGGTATTTCTAAAAAGTGTCTCTATGAGATAGAGAAAGGTATAAACAAGCCAAGCTTGAGAACTGTTATAAAAATAGAAAAAATACTTGGTGATAACATAAGGAAAACAGTTGATATTAAAGAGATATCCAGAAATATTTCATCAATAATACTTAAAGAAAAAATTGGATTGATTAAGAGACTAGTGCTTGAAAAATACAAAATGCTAAAAGCAATAGCATTTAACTTACATAAATCACCATTTGATATTGTTGCTAAGCATAAAGCTAAAATAATCACCCATATAATAGAAACAAGAGAAGAACATGTGATGAAAAATATAGTAATTAGTGAGAAATTTTCTAAGTGTGTAAATATTAGAGGCATAATAGTATCTAAGAGGCCTATCGGTGTTGATTCAATGTTTCCAATGGTCACCATCGATGAAATAAAAAAAGCAAAGAACTTTGAAGATATAGTCGAATTATCGCAGAAATAAAAAAATAACACCCGAGAAATAATTTTATGGAGTTTAAACCAAAAATAGAGCAAAAGGTTTGGAGCAAAGAAATAGAGTTAAAAATGCTTGAACAATGGGAAAAGGAATGGGATAAATTGTATGCTTTTGATCCAAATACAGATAAAAAAGTGTTTGTTATTGATACACCACCACCATATCCTGGACCTTTCTGGCATATAGGTGCTGCAATTAGCTATTCTTATCATGATTTTGTTGCTAGAGCTTATAGAATGCTCGGTTTTGCTGTGTTGTATCCAATGGGAATGGATAGAAATGGTTTACCGGTAGAAGGCTATGTAGAAAAATATGAAGGAATAAACATGTGGGAAGTTCCAAGAGAAGTTTTTGTTGAAAAGTGTAGTCATATCCTCGATAGATATTGTGAAAGAATGACAAACATAATGAAGAGATTATTATTCTCTGCAGACTTCAACAAGAATTTTTATTACACTGATAGCGAAGAATACAGAAGATTAACACAAGCTACTTTTATTGAGGTTTGGAAAAAGGGTTTGATCTATGAAGCCGATAGACCAACAAACTATTGTCCACATTGTAAAACAACCATAGCTGATAACGAAGTCGAGTACAAAAAAGTGCATGGAAAGCTTTACTACATAAAATTCAAAGTCAAAGAAACTGGAGATGATTTAATCATTGCCACAACGAGACCGGAGCTTCTTGGTGCATGTGGTTTGGTGATATACAATCCAGAAGATGAGAGATACAAAAAATATGAGGGTATGCATGCTGTAGTACCACTTTATGATTTAGAGGTTCCTGTAAAGCCAAGGAATGAAGCTAAACCAGAATTTGGAACTGGTGCCATGATGGTTTGTTCATTCGGTGATATAGTTGATGTTAGAATATTCAGAGAAGAGGGAATAAAACCACATGTCATCATAAATCAAGAAGGTAGGATGACAGATGATTTGTTAAAAGGTTTGAAAGTCAAAGAAGCAAGGAAAGAGATTGTTGAATTGTTAAAAGAAAAGGGACTAATAATAAAAGAAGAAGAAATAGAGCATGATGTTCCTGTTCATGAAAGATGTAAAAACGAGATAGAAATAATTTCGATGAAAGAATATTATCTAAAACAGATGGATTTCCTGGATGTTATAAGAAAGTTTGCTGACGAGATGACTTGGCACCCAGAGCAGCATAAACAGAGACTCATTGATTGGATCAATTCAGTTGCTATAGATTGGCCTATTTCAAGAAGAAGATACTACGGCACTGAAATACCAATTTGGACATGTGAAAAATGTGGTTATAAGTATGTGCCAGAACCTGGAAAATATTATAGACCGTGGAAAGAGAGACCATCGATTGATAAATGTCCAAAATGTGGTGCTAATGATTGGAGAGGTGAAACGAGAGTTTTAGATACATGGTTCGATAGTTCAATAAGCATTTTGTTTATTACTAAGTATTTGAGAGATGAAGAATTTTTCAAGAAAACATTTATCAACAGTATAAAACTAAGACCGCAAGGTTATGAAATAATAAGGACATGGTTATACTATACACTATTAAGAGTGTATCAATTAACCGGTAAGAGAGCATTCGAACATGTAATGATAAACGGAATGGGTTTGGATGCCAAAGGAAGAAAGATGAGTAAATCGTTAGGCAATGTGATTTATCCAGAAGATATAATTGAGAAATATGGTGCCGAACCTCTTAGATTATGGATTTCAATGGAATGTGTTGTTGGCTCAGATTACAGAATATCTGAACAGAAAATAGCTGGTATGTCAAAGTTTTTGACAAAAATATTGAACATAGCTAGATTCATTTCACAGTTTCCACAAGTAGAAAAACCTGAGAAGTTAGAAGCAACCGATCTATGGATTTTGTCCGAATTACATAAAATTAAAAATGATGTTAAGAAATACTACGAAAGAATGGAGTTTCATCTGGGTATGCAAACACTGTACAGATTCATATGGGATGTGTTTGCATCTCACTACATAGAATTAGTTAAGAAAAGAGCCAACCTTAAACTAAGTGAAGAAAAAGCAAAATCAGCATGGTTTACTCTGTATTTTGTTCTTAGAGAGATATTGAAAATGCTAACACCTATAATTCCAGCAACAACAGATTTCATATACAGACAACTTTACAATAAAACAGTTCATTTAGAAACTTTTGGTGATGAGGAAAAAGAATTTTACTCCGAGGATCTTATTAAGAGGACAGAAAAACTATTAGAGTTCGATTCAACCATATGGAACAAGAAAAAATCAGAGGGTAAAAGTCTAAAGAGTAAGATAAAAGTGGAAATACCAGAAGAGTTAGCCGAATTTAAGGATGATCTAGTTCTCTGCCACAATATCGTTTCTTAATCTTTTTCAATTCGCCAAAGCAGTCAAATTAATTGTCTTTATTGATTTCAGCTTAAATTGTTTGCTTAGACCGATATTTTTTCGGTTTTTTGTTCGTATACGTACATACAGAGTTAGATTTAAATAATTCACTTCAATTTTAAAATAAGGTGATAAGATGGCAGAACCAAGAGCTATGTTGGCCCAGTTAGGAGGACAGCCTGTTCTAATACTACCAGAAGGAACAGTAAGAACTAAAGGAAGAGATGCTTTGAAGAATAACATAGCTGCTGCTAAAACAGTTGCTGATACAGTTAGAACAACTCTTGGTCCAAAAGGAATGGACAAAATGCTCGTTGACAGTTTAGGAGACATAACGATAACAAACGATGGTGTAACAATACTAGAAGAGATGGAGATAGAGCATCCAGCAGCTAAAATGATGGTAGAGGTTGCTAAAACACAAAATCAGGAGGCTGGTGATGGTACAACTACTAGCGTTGTTATAGCTGGTGAGTTATTAAAGAAGGCAGAAGAATTATTGGATGCTGATATTCATCCAACAGTCATAGTAAAGGGTTTCAAGATTGCAATGAAACATGCTATTGATATTCTTGAAAAGTCATCTAAAGAGATAAAGCTAGATGACGATGAACTATTGAAGAAAATTGCGTTTACTGCGATGACGGGAAAATCTGGTACTGGTGCGAGTGAAAAAATTGCAGAGCTGGTTGTCAAAGCAGTAAAGACAGTTGCTAGCAAAGAGAATGGTAAAATAGTCATAGATAGAGAAGATATAAAGAGAGAAAAGAAACAGGGAGGATCTGTTGAAGATACAGAATTGATATATGGTATAGTCATAGACAAAGAAGTTGTTCATCCACAAATGCCAAAGGTAGTCAAGAAAGCTAAGATTGTTTTGATTGATACTGCATTAGAAGTTAAAGAAACAGAAACAGATGCTGAAATAAGAATTACTAGCCCAGATCAATTACAAGCTTTCATCGAGCAAGAAGAGAAGATGTTAAAAGAGATGGTTGAAAAAATAGTTAAGGCTGGTGCTAACGTAGTCTTTTGTCAAAAAGGTATCGATGACTTAGCACAGCACTTCTTAGCTAAACATGGTGTACTTGCAGCTAGAAGAATAAAGAAATCAGACATGGAGAAATTAGCAAAAGCAACAAGTGCAAAGATAATAACAAACTTAGATGATTTGAAACCAGAAGATCTAGGTTATGCAGAAGTTGTTGAAGAAAGAAGAGTTGGTGGAGACAACATGATTTTTGTAAGGGGTTGCAAGAATCCAAAGTCTGTAACAATTTTAGTAAGAGGTGGTACTGAACACGTTGTTGATGAAATTGATAGAGCGGTAGAGGATGCTATCGGTGCAGTTACTTCTGCATTAGAATTAGGTAAGATAGTTCCTGGTGGTGGTGCATCAGAAATAGAAGTCGCAGTTGAGCTAAGAAAGGTAGCTCAGAAGTATCCGGGAAGAGAGCAATTGGCAATACTAGCATTTGCAGATGCCATGGAGATTATTCCAAGAACTCTAGCAGAAAATGCTGGTTTAGATCCAATTGACACAATGCTAAAGTTAAGAGCAGCTCATGAAAAGGGTAAGAAGGCATTTGGTTTGAACTTAGACAGTGGAGAACCAGAAGATATGTACGAGCTAGGAGTGATAGAACCATTGAAAGTTAAGGTACAAGCAGTTAAATCAGCAACAGAAGCAGCAGAAATGATACTAAGAATAGATGATGTGATAGCTGCCAGTAAACTGGAAAAGGAAACCAAAACACCAGGAGGACCTGGAGAAGAGTAAACTTCCTAACCCCTCTTTTTAAATTCTGTTTTTGATGAATAAAACCTGACTGTTTGATTTTTAAAAATAAAATAAGAATGAAAAGTTTATCTTGCTATTTTTGCATAACCAGGAGTTAGAACAATAAAGTCTTCTTCTACACCAACAATATCTCCATTCAAAGCAAGGACAGTTCTCTTTAGTTTGTCTATAGCTCTTTTTAACTCACTCAAATCTCTATCTTTGAGATCCTTTATGCTAACGAACACTATGTAGCCTTCTCTCAATAATCCTT
>JAGGZO010000073.1 GCA_021161995.1 Candidatus Aenigmatarchaeota archaeon | reverse complement strand
GTATATACCAAGATATTCCATTATTTTTGTACTAGCTTCATTATAAGCTTTTTTCATCGCAAAAAAAGCAAGAGCGACTAATATAACTCCGAGAATAAATTTCAAGAGATATTCAGTTAGACCCTTTGCCATAAAATATTATTTTTGTAAACAAATTATATGCTCATACTGCTTTGACTGTAAATTTCATGTATTTATGGCCATGAGAGTCTGAAGCAATACCATTATATGTTATTCGAATATCGTAAAAAGTGTATGGTTGATTTTTTTTAAGATCTTTAGTTTCACAATATTCTTCATCAACATTACAAATCTTTACATCATACGCATTTTCATCACTCGCATCATCCACATTATTACAATTACCACCAGGAGTAGCTTTTGGACATAGATAAATAAAATAATCAACACCATTATAGTGTATTCTCCTAAGTGTTGAGTGAGCAGAGTATATATAAATCTCGTCCGTGTGATCTTCATCAGAAGTCAGATTAATAAAATAACCATAAGGTTTAACCATTATCTCATGTATCTCGCCTCCGCTAATCGGTTGTATTACCTTATCCCAAACATACACAATACCAGATTTTTTAACTCTAACTTCATAGGCGGGATTGTAATATTTAGCATATTTAGGTTTGCAATCATCTGAATTATCTGGATTTGTAGTTTCAAAAAAATCATCATCTCCATATTCGTTTATGAGCACATACACATTACCATTATCCGAGTTTATACACTTTATTTTATCTTCAGAGAGTGCACGTATTTTATCTCTATTTACTATATCTCCTTCTTTAATATGGACCACTAACGGAAATTGATCTGCGTAGCCATGATCCCCGCCACAAACCCCCTCTTTTGGGAACTCAAAACCCAATAACTCATAGACTGTTTGTAGCTTTGGGTTATATGGTGTTATACCTAACTCGCTACAAAATCCGTTGTTTATTCCTTCCTTACAAGTTTCATAAACACACACAATATATTTTTCTAAATTACTAGCCTCTCTAAATGCTTTTTCATAATCACTTGTGCCAAGTATCTTATGAATGAAATCAAGGTTACCAGAAAATGTCTTTAGAAGCATTGGAACAAACACAGCTAGAAATATTGTTATCATTATTAGAATGATTATCGTGTTTATCAATTGCATAATTTTATTCTACACAAAGGAAAATAAATTGGCAAAATAACCATCTTGCAAATCTTGACACAGAGTAAGTTATACAAAAAGCTAGGACTAAAATTACCGGCAAAATATCCATCTTGCATACCATGGCAAGACATCACAAAATGCACTCTTCATTTTTCCGAAAGCACTAACTATCATTTGATTGAAGCTCGGTATAAATTTCATGAAAAGCATAGTTAGCAAAATCAATGCAAAAACTGCTATAACACCATACACAATCGTTTCTACTGCTATACCTTTTTTCATACCTATACACCAACCAGTTTTTCAGGAAGTTTATTAACTATATACAGAAAAAATGCAACCAATAACAAAACAAATATCAACAAAATTATTGTCAACATAGTTCTGTTTTCCACACTGGCTTTCATCAAATATATGTTAAACTGGAGAAATTTATAATTCCAGTTATTCCATAGTAAAGAATTGAGCTTACGATAGCAAAAACTACCACAGAAATCAGAATAGTTTTACCTATATTAGCCATTTTTTCTATTTCATTTTCACCATGTTTTATCTCATTGGTGAACCATGAAAGAATGAAAGAGAGCTCTATCACATAAATACCTATAGATAACTGGTAGAAAGCGAATGGCATCTGATCTTGCATATCACCAAAGATAGATAAGGTGCTAGTTGCAGTTTCACCGATAAACCCGCTGAGATTTTCAAACTGAGGAGCAAAGAACGTCATCATGCTAATAACTATTGCAACTAAACCAATAACGATACCAGCACTCAAAGGAGCTAATACGCTTGCAGTTATTTCTAGTTGAGAAGCTGTTTCTGATAAAACTTCGTTTGAAGTTCTATCGATTTCTTTTAGATTATCAAAAAATTCTTGCATCGTCCTGACAGCAACAGATAACATCAGAGTCCCTCTTTTATACGTATCAGCAATGTTTTCAAGCGCTATTCTCAACATCTTAGAAGGGTATTTACTGATAACACCTCCTTCACCGGTTATTGCTTTATCTAGCGTCATACCAAAACCTCTTATTCTTGAAAGTATGTCTTCAACTACCATTCTTATCTTGAATTTTTTCAATCTTGGCAATAACTCTTCAAAACTTTTTTCTATTGGTTTACCAGTTTTAACGACAACCGATAATTGCGTCAAAAAATTTGGTATCTCATCCTCTATTTTCATCAAATCTTTACTCATTCCTTTATACCTAAAACTTCTTATGATATAATTAAGGGCAATAGATAAACCCAATAAAACAATAAACATCATCGAGAAGTTAAACTGAGAGTTATCGAATTTTGAAAGGTCTAACTTACTCAATTTAAACAAAAAATACAATGACAAGCTAAATATTATCAGACTGACAATAAGAGCTATCTGTCTTTTAGTGGAATATCCCTTTATCTTTTCCTTTTCGATTTGATGATATGAACTAGATTTAGAATAAACATACTGAGATAACATCATGTAAAGAATGAACGGCAACACAAAATCATAGAGCACTATAACAGATGCTGGAGTTATCAACTCTGGTGCAAACATACCAATCACAGGAAGAAATATCATTATCAATAAAGGCATCAAAACACCAAACGCATTAATCATTTTTAGTGGTGTCCTCATCTCTATAACATATTCTTTCAACCTATCTCTTGTTTCATTCAGTATTATTTGAACTGCTTCTGATATAGTTCTTTCTGCTCTACCAGAAGGCTCAGCAATAGATATCTTTAATAAAGATAATGCGTCGACAAACTCTTGTGATTCACTTCTCCATTTTCTTGATATTTCATCGATCGCTTCTTCTGCGCTTTTTATCTCACCTGTTCTCAATTTCCAATAAATTTCCTTAAAATCTAAGCCAAGAGGACCTGTAA
Organism: Candidatus Aenigmatarchaeota archaeon; assembly: GCA_021161995.1. GTDB lineage: Archaea > Aenigmatarchaeota > Aenigmatarchaeia > CG10238-14 > SpSt-28 > JAGGZO01. The sequence goes on along the minus strand of JAGGZO010000073.1, from coordinate 34,156 downwards.
GATTCTTAGCAGCAAATTCTATAGCCTTTTCTAGATTGTGTGATATTCTCATTGCAATGGCCATATACGTTATTGCTAGAACCATTTCGCTGGAGGCCTTACTCCTGTATAACCTGGATAAAAACTTTGTGTAATTCAAAAAGAAATAAAACAAAACACTAGTGAATATTATCAGTATTCCCAAAAGTTGATTCGACATTAGCCCAAGAAAGTGAAAAATAAGATAAGAAATGATGAAAATTATTACTGGAAATAATATTGCAGTTGAAAAAACTTCTTTGGGTGTTAATTGCAAATGACAAAACAATATCTGATCTTCATACTCTTCTCTTAATTGTTTCGGTGGTTTAATCTTAACTTTACCAAAAACCTTACATATTTTTTCATAAAATGAAAGTTTTCTGTCTACCATCAGCGATTCCTAAAATATTATAAGATTAAAAGATAGTTATTGATTAACCATATCAGCATTAATAAAAATTAAAAATAAAAGAGGTGAAGTTATTTTCTTGCTTCAATCATTTTATGAAGTGCTTCATAGAATTTCTGTGCTTTTGTGTTTAACTTCCAATTTGGATTCCCGTTTATTCCTTCATATTGTGCTTTTATTCCTGGCAATATACTTTCTGCTGCGTAAATCAGTTTCTTGAAATATGGTTCATTCCACATGTTCATTATAGATTTTTGTGTCATGTTCACTAGTATGTTAAGCGCTTCTTGTGGTGTGTATCCACGTTGTTCCAACTCAGCTATTCTCTTGTAAAGATTTTCTATTTCATTTCCTATGAACCAACCAGCTAATCTTTTATTTAATAGACTCCATACTGCACCAATGAAGAATACTGTTATGTAAAATGCTGATAATCCTATTGCACCATACTCAACAAACTGTACAAAGTAGGTTATTAGCCAGCCTCTTAGTGCAATGTATGCTAATGCAAATGAAAATACTCTTCTAGCATTTATATTAGATGGCATATTTATTGAGTTTGCTAGGTCGTACATTATTGACCATAGCAATGCAAAGTATACTAGAAGTGATACAGCAAAAACTGTCTTTCCGCCTGGTGCTGTTTCTTTGCCAACATAACCTACTGTGTAACATGCTAATTTATCTATCCAGTATTCTGGCTTTTGCTTTCCGCATGCTGTGTAGTAGTCTCCTCTGTATTTTTGAAAGTATGGGGACCCAAAAATTATTGCGATTTCTGCTACAAATATGGTGACTGCTATCATGAAAAATCCAAGTTTAGTCACTAGCGCACCATATTTCGACCCTCTTCTCACAAGGAAGAGGCCTGCAACTATTAAAGAACCTGCTGCTATTCCTGACAATACTATATACCATTTGTACCTGGCAAGTCCTGAAAGGTTCATTACTGTTTGTGATAAACCTGTTGAGGACAATAGTATGGTTGATATCACTAGTATGCTAAGAACTATTCCTTTATTTATTCTTACCATAATCATTTTTTGTATTAACTAATATTTATTATTTTCGCAATTTAACAATTATGTTAAACAACTATGTAAATTAATTTCTATACATTTAGCCTCTCAAAACTTCTTCATAAACCGCAACGTATTCCCTAGCTATGTTATCCCAATTAAACTTCTTTTCAACGGCAACTCTACCATTCTGACCCATCCACTTCGCTTTATCTGGGCTTCTGAGCAACTCTTTAACTCCCCATGCTATAGATTCTGGCTCTTGATAAACCTTCAAACCAGTAACTTCGTGCCAGATTATTTCTCCGGCCCCAGTAGAATGAGGAGCAATGACAGGTTTATAGTTAGCCCATCCCTCCAGCACAACTAAACCGAAAGGTTCATTCCTACTAGGAACAACAAGCATATCGCAAGCTTTAAGCCATTTTATCTTATCCTCTTCACTAACATAACCCAAAAAGAATGCGTTTTTACCCCAAACACTCAATTGCTTAGCTCTGTCTTCACAACCCATTCTCATTGGCCCGTCTCCCAAAAACACAAACCTAGCGTTTGGAAATTCTCTTACAACATGAGGTATTGCTTCCACTAGCATATCGGGACCTTTCTGCCACATGAATCTGCCAATAAATAAAATAACTGGATCCCAAACTCCAAAACCCAAATGTCTTTTGGCGTCTTGCCATGCATCAACAAAGCCAAAATCATCAAACCTCCCGTAATCTATTGCATTGTATATTATCCTTAACTTCCAGTCTGGTATTTTATATAACCATTTTACTTCATCCCGCATAACATTAGAAATCGTAGTAACCATGTTTGCTATGTAGCTGCCATACCATTCAAGCCCTCTAATACCTTCAGATACACCACCATCGCCTATATGATTACCATTCCTACCATACTCCGTAGAATGAAAAGTAAAAACCAGTTTTTTATTCAGTTCTTTCTTCACTATATCCATCGCATTAACGATATGCCAATCATGACCATGAACTATATCAAAAGGACCAAATTTCTTTTCTGCCTCTTTAAAATAATATGCTATTGAATTGCTCAGATTATGAGCCATTTCCTTGAAAAAATCTGTTTCATAGCTGTAAGGGCATCGATGATAATGAACTCCGTTAATTACTTCATAAACTTTTTGATTTGGACCAATTCTAGTAAAAACATGAACCTCATGACCCAATTTAGCTTGAGCCTCAGCTAACTGAGAAACAACATAGGCAACTCCGCCTACCTTTATAGAATACAAGCTCTCCCAAGCAAAATGAGCTATCCTCAAACAATCACCTATATAATTTATTTGAACTGAAATATTAAGTTTGAAATGCAAAAATAGCAATAACCTTAAAATAATAGTTACCTACAATAATTTAGTTTTATGAAGATTGTTGAAACTGTAAAGAAAGTTTTTCTGAAGCATGGAAAAATAAATCCAATAACTCCATTACCATACTGGGAAAGAAAGTTAAATCAGCTAGCAAAAGGTAAAGCTCTATTAGACACTAAAAGGATCAAAAAATCTGATGAGGTCATATACACGGTTTATAGCGTCAGAGATCTTCTAGAGCAAAACAATAAGCAAGTAAGAAACTCTTTGTTAAAATTCGATGTCACATGGTTAAAAAACGGGATAATAAAATCTCCAAAACATAAACAACCGTTCCAAACATTCGGACACATCCATGAAAAATACCGTGGTGAGTTTTATTACATTCTGAAAGGACATGTTAAATTTTTATTATCAGATATCTACACGAACAAAACTATCGTAATAGATGCAAAAACTGATGAATGGATATTCATCCATCCAAAATTTGCACACAGAGCAATAGCAATTGACGAAAGTCTGTTTCTTGGTATTGTACCAGAGGATGCTGGTCATAATTATAAGATAATTGAAAAAAACGGTTTCCCATATTATGTAATAATAAAAGGTAGAAAAACAACGTACGTAAAAAACAAGTCATTAAAAAATACACCATATCTAGTTGAATATGGCATAATTGAACAAACAGAGTTACCAGACTTAGCTAAAATGGAAAAAATATTAAACTACCCAGATGAAAACAGGAAATACTATCTAGAAATTTAGAATCTTGGCATGAACACTACCTTGTATTTTTCACCGTTTCTGCTTTTAACTGAAAACCTGTATTTGTTTTTATTCCTGTCAACAACAATCTCTAATTGATCTCCTGGTAATTTTTTGACCCTTCTAATAAACATACCTTCTCTCAAAATTGGTGATAAATGAATTGTTTTGTTCATCATATCAACATCTAGACCTAAGATACCTTTATCTAAAGTTTCTATCGCAAACGCTGAACTCCAAGCCTGCATTAATGCACCAGATATTTCATTAGTTTCTGGATCTATACATTCAGGAAAACTCATCAGCGATTTTTTATTCATTAACATAGCATTATTCTCCAATATGTTGTAAGCATGGTTAAACCTGGAATTCCTAAATAATATTTCGCTATACATCATGTTTATCCAAACCCAAGACATTCCTTCATGATATTTGTTATGAGAATAAATTGGTTCCTCTCTTGAAACTGTTGTTAATCCATATTTGAATTCAAGTTCATCAAATACATCCTTTAGTTCAATATAGCTAACTTGATTGTAATAAACTGGAAAAATAAAATTAACTCTCTTTGTTGTTTCTTTTTTACCATCTAACGTTATTCTATCAACCCTATTAAGTATGAAAGAATTTATTAGTTTAGATTCCATGTTTTTATGTTCAACAAGATAGTCTTGGTACATTGGGTCTTCAAGTTGCTTGAGTATAAATGCAATAGATTTAAGTGATCTTATAAACATAGATTCTAACTCTATCGGTTTACCCGTTCTATCGAGTGTATCCATCCAAGTATATTTATTCTTGTCGACAATAAACCCATCATCATCTCTGATTGAAAGTATTCTGTTTACTATTTCGTTTAGCTTATTCTTTACACTAAATAAAAATCTCAAATCAGATGTAAACTTAACATATTCTTCTAAAGCTATCAGAAATAAAGGTTCTGTATCAATACCATCATATAAAACTCTGCCATCAAATTCTATTAGATGTGGTAACTCACCCTTGTCATTAATCCTGTTTAAATATTCTATCAAAGTATTTTTCGCTCCCTCAAACATACCAGCATGTAGCATACCATTCATAGATAAAAATGAGTCTCTGGCCCACATCTGAAGAAACCATGGATAACCAGCAACTAAACCATTCATGCTGTTTGAATAGTATAACATTGAAAGATTTCTTTTTGCTACCATGAAAACGTTATTTAGCAATTGATCGTTTGATTCAAAAAACTCTTCGCTAGGATAATAGATTTTTGGTTCTGAAACAGCGCTACCACTTAACAACTTCTTTATTTCAACTGAACTTATACCAGGAACTAGCTCAATGTAAATATTCGTTTTCTTCTTCGAAAACACGCGACGTTTTATTTCATAAATACCTGGGATGAAACATCTCTGCTTCTCTCCAGAAGGAAAATGATCTTTGTATTTTTCATATCCGACCAAAACACCTTCAGGAAAAGATTTTAAACCAAGATAGAAACCATTAGATTCAAAAATAACCATATCACGTTCTCTAACAACATGGTATTTTCTCTCGTGCCAATTTTCTTCTCTAGACCTAAAATTCAGTGCCAATTCCATTGAAATCATTAAATCTACATCTTCGAGCGAATTGTTATTTATCTCAAGTTCTATTTTAAGTTTATTATTATCTAACCATATCTTTTCTCTTATAGTAAGATTGTCCATTTCATATGTATGAATAGCTACAGAACTGTCATAATCTAATTGAACAATGTTTTCGGTAGAAAGCCATTCATCGTTTATTTTAAATGCGAAATACTCTACAAATTTTCTGTTTTTCTTCCATAAACCACACCATTTAGTCTTAAAACCAGAATCAGCATACCGATGAAACATTAAATCCTTAGAATGTAAAAAATAGCTTTTTCCCGAAAAATCTTTTTGAAGAGTCACCTTCATAAATAACATTTAAATCTGAATGAACATTTATTATTATCATGACATTTATTACTATATCTTTTGAGGTTCACCAACCAATTAGAATTAGAAAAAAACCTTTACGAATTCTCCCTGAGAGTTTCATGTTTGAGAATTTTTTCGATGATGAAGAAAACAAACGGATATTTAACAAAGTTGCTAACAAATGTTATCTTAAAACATCTCAGATATTGCTTGAATTGCTAGATCAAACAAAGCACGATAAGAATCCTTTAAAAGTAAATTTCAGTTTTTCTGGAATGGCTTTAGAACAAGCAGAGATGTACAACAAAGATGTTCTAGAATGTTTTAAGCAACTAGCACAGCATAAAAACGTAGAGATTCTTGGTGAAACTTATTATCATTCCCTAGCAAGTTTGTATGAAAGTAAAGACGAGTTTATAGAGCAGGTCTTGAAACATTATTTCACGATGAAAGAGCTCTTTGGAGTAAAACCAAAGGTTTTCATGAATACTGAAATGATATACAACAACATAATCGCGAAAACGATAGAAGAGTTGGGATTTAAAGGGATTGTAACAGAAGGTGCTGAAAGGATTCTATCATGGAGGTCTCCAAACTACGTATACACAAGAATACCATTATCTAGCGATGATAAACCAATGGATAAAAGGATAAAGGTGTTTTTAAGAAACTATAGGCTTAGTGATGACATAGCTTTCAGGTTTTCTGCAAGATGGTGGAACGAATGGCCATTGACAGCCGATAAATATGCAGCATGGCTTTCTGCTACACCAGGTCAAATCATAAACATCTACATAGACTATGAAACATTTGGCGAACATCACTGGGAAGAGACTGGTATCTTTTGGTTTTTGAAAGCATTGCCATTCGAAATCCAGAAATATGACCATCTTAAGTTTGCTAACTTTAAAGATGTAATAGATAAACTAGAACCAGTTGGTGAAATAGATGTATTTGAGTTTTCTACGCTTTCATGGGCAGATATTGAAAGAGATGTTTCAGCATGGTTAGGTAATGAGATGCAGCTAACAGCATTCGAGGAAATAAAAAGAATAAGAGAGATTGTTTCCATTCTAAACGATGAAAAATTATGGGAAATATACAGACTTCTAACACAGAGTGATCACTTCTATTATATGTGTACAAAATACTGGGCTGATGGTGACGTTCACAAATACTTTAGTAATTTTGGTACACCACACCAAGCATTTGCTAGTTACATGAATGCCCTTTCTCAATTCAACTCAATACTATTCACAAAACTAGCATCGATAAAACAATTACAAAAAATAGAAAAAGCCACGCAGAAAAAAGTAAAACGAAGGGTCTCAAGAAAAAAGAAAACAAAAATAAAAAGCTAGTAAAATCATTTTCTTTTCAGTTTCTTCTCTAGTTCATACACAAGCTTTCTAGTTCTCAGTACTGCATCTGGATTTACTGAAATGCTATCAATACCTTTCTTCACCAAAAACTCTGTTATCTCTGGATATACACTTGGCGCTTGTCCACATATTGAAACTGGTTTACCATATTTATGTGCTGTTTTTATCAGATGCTCTATTGCTCTCAAGACAGCTGGATTTCTTTCATCGAAATATCCCATTTTACCTAGTATTTCTGAGTCTCTGTCTACACCTAAAACCAATTGTGTCAAATCATTAGAGCCGATGGAAAATCCGTCAACTAGTTTAGCAAATTGATCGGCTAAGAATACTATACTTGGAACTTCTGCCATCGCATAGACTTTGAACCTTTTACCTCTTTTCAAACCTTCTTCCTCTACTATTTTTAGTGCCTTCTCCACTTCCCATGTTGTTCTGACAAATGGTAGCATAACCCAAACATTATCTAGTTTGTATCTTTCTCTAACTCTCTTTATTGCTCTAACCTCCAATCTAAATGCTTTCTCGAATTCAGGAGAAATATACCTTGAAACACCTCTCCAACCTATCATAGGATTGTTTTCTTTTGGCTCGAATTTTTCTCCTCCTTTTAACTCTCTGTATTCATTCGTCTTGAAATCACTAAACCTGACTATCACAAACCTTGGGTATATTGCCTTTGCTACTTTCTTTATTCCATCAGCAAGCTTTCTTATGTATTCACTACCTTTACCATTTTCAAGCAAATATAGTGGGTGGTACTTCACATAACTACCGATGATAAACTCAACTCTCATCAAACCAATACCATCAAAAGGCAGATCTTTATAATCCTTTATTTTTTCCGGTACACCAAGATTCATCAAGATCTTAGTTTTCGTTTTTAGTTTCCTTATTTGTTTAATCTCAAGTTTTGTTTTGTTCTTTTCTTTTTCGATTAACTCTTTAACCCTACCAAGATAAACAGTACCATTGTAACCATCAACCGTAACTATTTGATTTTCTGAGAGAACTTTAGTAGCATTACCAGTTCCAACAACAGCAGGAATACTAAGTTCCCTACTCACTATAGCTGCATGAGAATTTGAAACCAGAACTGGAACGTAGTTTGTCGAGAAAACTATGAAATTCTTTTGTATCTCTTCTGTTTCAGCAACTTCAAAGTTATAAACATACTCTTCTCCATTTTCTGTGACATAAATGAAATTCTTTTGTTTTATTATGTTTTCGTTTCTTTTCTTGCCAGATTTTATCAGCTTGCCAAGATCTAATGGAAATCTGAAATAGTTCTCTCCAACAAACGGAGCAAATCCTATTTTTAGAGACGCTAATATCAAAGCATTTACTATCTTCTTATTTAGTCCACTGATGTTAACCTTTGTTCTAGAATGATAAGAATCGAAGAAACCTTCTAGGAATCTTTGTGTAGAATCTATATCTAGCGATAACACAAAACCTTCGATTGATTCGAATATTCTACCTATCAACCTTGTTGCATCATCACTTCCCATAACATCTCCTGTTGTCATTCCTATTACCTCTTTCACAAAATCTTCAGCTGCTTGTATAACCGTACCATCGCTGTTTATTCTTAGTTTAACAGCATTCAACAACGAATGACCGAGTATTAAACCGACTAAGTATGCGATCTTTGGGCTTCTCAAAGAAACTATCTTTTCTGGCACATGAGTTACCATTATTAGTTTTTTAGCTAAATCTATAGCTTTTTCTAACTCGAGCTTTTTCATTTCATCGTTTTCTAAAACATATATCTTGTGATCAGGTGTTAAATCAAGAAAACCATGTGTAATTCCATTCTTGATGAATATCTTAACTGTATTAGCTCTTCTTCTGCCCGCTGCGATTATTCTTCTCCAAACTGGTTCTCCTTTCTCGACATCAAAACTCAAAATGAATAAGTTTTCCCCCTCTCTCAATCTTTCGTAAGCATCTTTAGCTTTCATGAAACCTTTATCAGTTAGTATCAGCGTATTACCAGAAACACATGTCATTCCACCTTCATCTGTTATTATAGCAGACGCTTTTTTCATGGCTGGAACCATGTCAGGGTTCGTCATTTTGGTTACTAGAACGTCTCCTTTGACTATCTTTGAGATTTCTTCTAGTTTCTTTATTATTTTTACTTTACCATATCCAACACCCGGAGAAGCGCCCAAACCCTTTAGTATTGGTTTGAGTCTTAGTTTGATTTGTTCAGCTTTCTTTTCATAGAAAACTGTTACCGGTCTTGATTGAACCAAGTATACTTTTCCTTTTTCAACTGCCCACTCAAAATCTTGCGGGAATTTATAATGTTTCTCTAACTTCAAAGCTATTTTCCATAATTCTCTAAGTTGTTTTTCGGCTAAGGAAGGTTTCTTTCTTAGTTTGCTTGGGACGTTAACTATCCTTAAACCGCCTTTAGCATCTGTTATTCTCATTACCTTCTTTTCTACAATATGCTTCTCGATTATCTTACCTGTTTTTTTATCTATAACGAACGTATCTGGAGTAACAGCACCACTAACAACGCTTTCACCCTGACCCCAGTGTCCTTCTATAACTATTTTTGTTTTGTCTCCAGTTGATGGATGAATCGTAAAACCAACACCTGCAGCGTATTCTCCGTTATAATATTCCTCTTCGCTAAGCACGCCAAGCTGTTTTTGCACAACAACAGCAATGTAAACTTTAGAATGTTCAAAACCCTTTTTCTCTCTGTAGAATGTTGCCCTAGCAGTAAACAACGATGCCCAACATTTCTTCACGGCATCAAGAACATTCTTAGCACCCCTCACATTCAAAAACGTAGCTTGTTGGCCAGCAAAGCTAGCTCCAGGAATATCTTCTGCTGTAGCAGAGCTACGAGCAGCAACCCACTCCTCTTTTTTACCCAATCTTTTTGATAGTTTTTCGTATGATTTTATTATTTCATTCTCTATTTCTTTTGGCATTTTTGTTTTGAGTATCAACTCCCTTATTCTCTTTGTGTTTTTCTCCAATTGTTCAACATCATCGACATTTGTCTTTTTCAGAATGTTCATTATTTTCTTTTTTAATCCAGTCTTCTCTATGAAATGTTTATATGCAATCGCTGTAACGACAAAAGCTTCTGGAATCGGTAGGCCGGCATTATACATTTCTCCAAGGTTTGCCCCTTTTCCTCCTACTATGTTGACATCATCTTTACCGAGCTCTTCAAGGAATTTTACGAATTTCATAATACTATACGTATCTTTTAAACTTCAATGCTTTTCGTTATTTTATAACTATATTGTTTTACATTTTTATTATTCAAAGGTGAATATTATGTATATGAAGCCAAATCTAGAGATTTTTAGGGAAAAGGTAGGAAAAATCCTTTACCATGAAATGGATGAAGCTGTCGAGAAATCCATAGAAATATTAGAAAAAGAATTTTTCCCTCACGTGAAAATAAAGAAAGCAGAAAAATTGATAGTCGTAGGTGATTTACACGGAGACTTAGATAGTTTGCTAACGATTATTGAAAAATCTGATTTCATTTCAAATAAAAATTCGACTATTTTATTCTTAGGGGACTATGGAGACAGAGGACTATACCAAGTAGAAACATACTTCACAATACTAACATTGAAAATACTGCTAAAAGGCAGAACAATTCTGCTCAGAGGTAATCATGAAATTTTTAACGGTTATGAAACCATACCACACGATTTTCCAAGATCGCTACTAAAATCATTCGGATACCACAAAGCACAAGAACTATATGAAAAATTCAGAAAGCTATGGGATTTGCTGCCATATTCAACTTCATACAACAAAATATTTTTTGTTCATGGTGGTTTACCAATCAACATAGAAAGTAAAGAACAAATAATAAAACCGGATGATGAAATCATTCTCCAATTTTTATGGAATGATCCAATGGAAGAGAACGGCTACAAGGAAAATGTGTACAGAAACTTAGGTTATACATTTGGACCTGATATAACAAAAAAGTTCATCGAGATTACTGGTTTTGAAAAAATTGTCAGAGGACATGAAGTTTGCGATGGTTTCAAAGAGAATCATGAGGGAAGAATTTTAACTGTGTTCTCAACAAAAGTATATAACAATAAAAAAGCTGGCTTTCTGATAATAGAAAACGGCAAAGAAAAAAGAATAATGCTTTAGTCTCAATATAAGTTTATGTTAGTCCTTGTTGGCTTAGGTTTACATGACGAAATGGATATCTCTCTAAAAGGATTAGAACAAATAAAAAAATCGGGCAAAGTTTATGCGGAAGTGTACACGAACTTATGGAAAGGTGATATTAAAAAACTAGAAGAACTAACCGGTAAAGAAATAATAAAAGTTAAAAGAAAAGATTTGGAAAATGAAATCCAAAAAATATTAGAAGAAGCAAAAATTATCAATGTTGCTATATTAGTTCCTGGAGACCCACTGGTTGCAACATCACATTACGCAATATTGGAAGAAGCAAAGGGGATTGGGATTGAAACAAAAGTCATTCATGCATCATCGATATTTTCAGCAATATGTGAAACTGGTATAAGAATTACACAGCTCGGACAAACAATAACAATACCATTACCAAAAAGAACAATGGGAAAATTGCCTAAATCTGTTTACGAAGCAATAAAAGAAAACAGAAAAAGGAAATTAAAAACTCTTTGTCTATTAGACATCGATATAGAAAATGATGAATTCCTCTCTGTGAGTGACGCCTTAAAAATTTTATTGAATTTGGAAGAAAAATTCAATGAAAAAGTTGTATCTAGGCTAGATCAGATAATCGTTTTTTCTGATGTTGGGGGCTCGTCTGAGATTTTCAAAGGTAGTATAGAAAATGCTCTCAAAGAAGATTTTGAACTACCATCAGTAATCATACTATGAATTTTATTTACTAACAAAAACAATAACTCCGATAATAAAACCAATTATAACAATGAAAGTTATCACAGACTTTATAGTTTCATCCAAACCGGATAAACCTTTACCAAGATTATCGCCAAATAAAACAGACATTATACCGCTAGAAAATAAAACAGCTATAACAAAAATACCAATCAAGAGAGCAACTATACTCAATAATTTTACTTTTTTATTCCCACCACCTATTTCGGAGCTGAGAAGTTTACTGATATCACCTTCTGGTGCAATGAAAGCAAGCGCAAACAACGAAGACATTATTATTACAAACATTATTAATGAGTAAACTGAAAACTTTGCTAACGATTGCTTAACATCAATACCGGCTAGTATAGGTGCAGCTAGCACCATCATAGAAATTGTTATAGCAATAGTTGCATTAACAGTAACATTCTCTTTTGGATCACCAAAAATCTTCGATTTTCTTAGTAACGCATAGATTATAGTAGTTGAAAGAATGAACGGTAAAAGAAAGGTAAAAAATCCAAGTTCGTCTAATCTTTGAACCATTATTGTGAATGGATCTGACACTTATGCACCACCCCCTTTAGCAACATACCCAGCGATTAATATTATCACAATAAAAATTATTAAAACAGTGGTAAGTATATACAAACCTCTTAAATTACTTTTCTGTTCACTTATATAACCAGAACCTCCACCATTTTCAGTAGAAACAGATTGGTTGCCTGGTTCATAAGTTATGGAAAAAAGTCCGCTTATTATGAATAAAGCTAAACCCAGTGCTATCATTGCATACATTGTTGTCCTTCTTTTCATTGTTTCCTCCAGTACTTTAAGCAAGTCTGGATAGAATAATGCTGAAATCAGTATACCTATGAAGAATACTAACAAAAAAGAAAATGCTTGAACAAAAAACAATGAAAGAGCTCTCGATAAATCGATCCCCAAAAGAAATGGTGACCCAAAAACAAGTAAACCAAGCGAAAACGCCAGAACACCATTCAATACAACAGAATCCCCAAATACTTTCGATCTTTTAAGCAATGCATAAGCGAATGCAGTGAAAATTATGAAAGGTAAAAAATATGTAAAAAATCCCGCTTCAGCGAGTTGCTGCGCTACGTTTTCAAAAACATTCATAAATAATTATTCTAAGCTTCCTTTTTTAGCTTTTGAACTACTTCACTCAGAAGCTTTATCCCTTCTATCAATGATGGAAATGTTTCTTTGAATGCTCTTTCTAGTGTAGCAATTCTTGTGTTCATTTCATCCAGAGAATCTTTTAAAGTTTCTATCCTTCTGAGTATTGATTGATATTCATCTTCTCTTGATTTCCAGAAATTATCTAATCTCTCTGTCAAATCAGCTATTCTGTTTTCTAGCTCCTTATATTTCATGTTAAATTCCATTAATCTTGTATTCAAATCTTGCATCTTTTCTCTTATAAGATATTCAACATACTCTTCTGGTGTAACATATGCGTATTCTTCTTCAGCAACTTCTTGCTGTACTGGATTGACGGGTTGGACCGATTGAGGTTGTTGGATTTGCTGAGTGGCTTGCTGAACTGGCTGAGTCTGCTGATCAGGTTGTTGAGTAAGAGGTTGAGAAGGTTTTGCTTCTTCTTTAACAGATTCTTCTATATCCTTCTTTGTTGGTAACTTAACTTTGTTTATCTCTGATTTCAGAGCTTCCGTCAATGCTTTGTCGACTTCTTCTGGAGAAAAACCCTCTTTCCTTAGTATATCTATTATTTCAACCTCTGAGAAACCTTTGGAAAAAAGCTCCTTTACTTTATCTGTTGGTACAAACCCTTTTCCTACAGATGTGGATTTTTTCTTACTAAACAACATGCTACCACTTACCAATAATCTTTAATTTCTTTGGTAATTATATATTCGTTTCAACCTTTTTCTTCTTTTCCAAAATTTCTTCTACAATCATTTTGACTTGCTCCTTGGTCACAAAAACTGATTTTATGGGACTGAATAACTCTAACAATGAGCTCAGTTCTTTAACTTCCATCTTAGATGCCTTTTTGTCAACCTCGCTTTTGAGTTTATCCAGAGAAACTTCAACCTGTCTTAAGCGAGAATCCATTTTTTCGATAGATTCGTCTATTTCGTTTATTCTGTTCAATAATCTTTTTTCTGTATCGCGAACTTCTTTTTCTAAAGAAGAAATCAAAATATCCATTTTTTCAGTTAGCTGTTCCAAAACTCTTATTCTATTCAACAAATCATTCATAGAGAGTTGTATTCTAGATAAATCTGAGGAACTCCTCTGTTGTTTCGCCATAAATATAATTTAATGTTAATCAATAATATTAAATTATATGGTTTTCAATTTCCCGTATGAGATCTCAGAGAATAAATTATTGGTAAATTGCTCAGGTATGGATGTCACTTTCTTTACTATCGAAGATTCTGCGGATATGATGGAGTTCATAATAGACAGATTATCTCAAATTAAAACTGTAGAGTCGATCGTAATAACTAAGGGTAGAGACTATGAATACGATTATGATCAAGTTAAGTTGTTATATGAAATCGCAGATATACACAAAAGGTTAACAAGAAGGTTTAGAGTTGATCAGCCAGTTAACGATATAGAATTAAGAAATCATGCCAGTATATCACAAAAACTAGAAAAGTTTTCCGAAATATTGAAGTTGATAAGAAGGGATCCTATATATGCATTCAAGAAAGCAAAAAGAATGAGAATTCTTTTGCAAATAGAACTCGATAAAAAGAAAGATAGTCTTACAAAAAGTCTTTTACAAAACCATGTAGAGAAAATTATATCTGAGTTGAAGAAATCTAAAATAATACAAGAGTTCGTCAATGAAATAAATTTGATAAAACCTGGAGATAGAACATCATACAGAAAAATTTTCAGACCTATTATAAGACCTGTTTTCATGGATTCAAAGTTCTTTGTTTTACCGCCAAGAGGGTCTATAAGAATAGAAAGGTATGAGATTCAAAAAGGGATAGAGGTTGAGATTTACAAAGTACCTGGAAAGATTAGACTGGTTTACTATCTCAAAGCACCAGAATTCTTCTTGAATGAAGAAGAAAATATGATACTGCAAAGAGCAAGAGTTTTTATTGCAGAAAACAGACCACCAGAAACAGAGAATTTGGACTTAGAAGCATCAAGAGATTTTTTCTACAAACTCGGAAAGGAAACAATAGAAAGGATAGCTAGCGAATCTGGAATATACTTAACAGGAGATAAAATAGAACAATTAACAAACATTTTAGTCAGATACACAGCTGGTTTTGGGTTACTCGAGTTATTATTAGCAGACGAAAAAATAACCGATATTTACATAAACTCTCCTGTTGGTTCAACCCCAATATTTATCCAGCATGCTGATTTTGAAGAATGTGAAACTAATCTTTATCCTAGTAAAGAGGATGCTGAAGGCTGGGCGACAAAATTCAGGTTATACTCTGGCAGGCCTTTGGACGAAGCTAATCCCGTATTAGACACAGAACTAATAGTTCCAGGTGGTAGAGCAAGAGTTGCTGCAATCACAAAAGGTTTATCACCAGAAGGCTTGGGTTTTGCGTTCAGAAGACATAGAGATAAACCATGGACACTGCCATTGTTCATAAAGTACAAAATGATAAATCCATTATTTGCTGGGTTACTCAGTTTTATTGTAGATGGTGGTAGATCTTTATTGATTGCTGGTGGTAGAGGCTCAGGTAAAACTTCTTTATTAACAGCAATGATGCTAGAGATAATGAAAAAATACAGAATAGTTGTCATCGAAGATACACTTGAAATACCCGTTCCTTATTTCAGAAAACTTGGGTATAACATAACAAGATTGAAAGCTAGAAGTGTGATAACAAGAGTTGAATCAGAATTACCGGCAGAAGAAGCGTTAAGAACAGCACTAAGGCTTGGAGACTCTGTTTTGATAATAGGAGAAATTAGATCAAAAGAAGCTCTTGCTTTATTCGAGGCTATGCGTATAGGTGCGTTAGCACATACGGTAGCTGGAACTATCCATGGTGAATCAGCATATGGCGTTTTTGATAGAGTTGTTAATGATTTAGGTGTACCAACAACAAGTTTCAAAGCAGCTGATCTAATAGTTTTAACAGCAAACTTAAAAACAGCAGATGGTCTAAGAAGATTCAAAAGAGTTGTAGAAGTTACAGAGATAAGAAAACATTGGAGCAAAGATCCTTTGAAAGAAAATGCATTTGTTCCGTTGTTAGTTTATAATTCGAAAAAAGATGAACTACAGCCAGCAGACACTTTGATACATGGAGAAAGTTTTGTAATAAACGAAATAGCAAAGAGGGTGAGGGAATTCTATGGTAATTGGGATCTTGTTTGGGACAATATCATGCTAAGAGCTAAAATAAAACAAGCGATGGTCGATTACTCTGAAAAGTATGACACGCCGGAAATTTTGGAAGCGGATTATGTTGTAGAAGCTAATGACATGTTTCATTATTTCAGTGAAGAAGTTAAAAATGAAACTGGTACACTAGATTCAAAAGAAATATTTAAAAGATGGGATGGATGGTTTAGAAAAAGAATAGGGAAGGGTTAGACGAGTTTTTTCAATGCATCTATTATTTGACTTTTACTCATACCATTTAAGTTCGCTAGTATGGCTTCTATCTCCATCGGTCTACCAGTCATGTTACCATATTCTCTTAACATGGCCTGTGCTGCTGGTGTCATTAGGACTGCTCTTGCTGCGCCATCATCTCTTGCTTTTTGTACTTCGGCTAACAAATTCTTCACGTTCTGGTGCAACACCTTTATCTTAGCTGACTGTTTTGCAATTGCTGTTTTAGCATAAGCATTTACAGCATATCCATATCCCTTACCAAATATGCCGACTATCATCATAGCAGCAAACATTGCAACTGAATACCCACCAAGGAATGCAAATAACACATGAACAAGTTTGGTGAAGTATCCTAGTGGTATTGTCGAAAAAGCAATTAAAAATGCTAATACTATGTTTATCCTCTTGTTACTAACATTTTTGAAGACGCCTAGATCATTGAGAAACGCCCACACCAAAGTATAGATAGCTGCAAATGGAATAATAAACAGATATATTATTGCTGGAACATACATCCAGTCCTCTGGTAAACCAAGCATTATAAATATTTTTCCAACAGTAGACGGTAGAGGTGAACTTTGCCAGGTTGGGTCGACTCTTATGTATGATGGATATTTAACGAACATTGGAACAACGAATACTATTATCAAAAATATTGCAAATGCAATGAAGCTAGTTGGAATTTTGTTTTTCCATGAACCAGCACCGGAAAACTTTATTACTCCTCCTAGATACAATAGTATACCAACAAAGCCCAAAATAACTATAACACTCATGATTGTATCGGACATCCCCAGTTGAACTACACTAGCAGCGTTTGTAAGTGGAATTGCCAGTAGTAATGCGAGTAAATAGAACTTTAGAATTTCCTCTCTCATAATAAATTAAATGTCTAAGCTTATATTTATAGCTTAGTAAAGATGTATAACGAAAGAAAGATCGTAAGTAACAAAACGACAACAAAAAGTAGAATTTTCTCTCTATTCTTCTTTGGTTCATGAATTTTCATCTCAACAAGAGTTTTGTATGCAACAAAACCAACAAATATAAGCAGTATTAGTAATGGAAATACCAAAAACGTTTTCAGTATCATGCTAGCATTCTCCAAGAAACCAAGGAATATATACATAGAGATAGTTACAGCTATTATCGCACTTACTTTCTTGCCTGCTTTATCACCACCAAAAATTTTGGTTTTGATCAAGAGGCTGTAAATTATTATTGTTGATATCAAGAATGGTTTAAAACCGAACATTATGACATCGATAAACTCCATAATTTATTTTCACGCTTCAAATTAAAGTCTGACATTCTTGAGGCAGAGATTTTTTGAATTCTTCGTATTCCTGCTGAGAGACTATTGTTCTCAAATAGTTCATCTTAGACAAAAATTCTTGTTTCAATTCAGTAACTTTATTCGTATCACCTTCTTGCATAGCATTGAGTATTTTAGAACAAATAGACAATATTTCTAGCTTTAAATTATCTTTATCTCGAGAATTTTGTTGAGATACTGCCTTATTAGCATACTCTAGCGATTTTTTACCTGCCCCAAAAAAGAAAATAGCTCCGAATATTGATACTATGAATATCGCAGCCAGAGAGGGTAGAATACCGGATAAACCTATCTTATAAAGCGAATATGTCCCAAGAATCCCTATTAGCAGACTAAGTAAACTGTTTGTACGCTTGTTGAAAAGACGTATTCGTTCAAGAATACCAAACAATAATACATAATATATCAAAAAAGGGACTACGATGGAAAATATCAGCTCGTTTGGCTGCAATACCATAAAATATGATTATTCCCTAAACCATTTTAACTAACTGTTTCATGCTTTAAAAGTTTACTATTAATAAATATGTAGCCACAGGTGATAGCATGGCAGAAAAGAAAGAAGAAAGCAATCAGGCAGAAAACGTAATATACGTAGGTAAAAAGCCGCTAATGAGCTATGTACTAGCAGTAATCACTCAGTTCGGTGCTGGACAAAAGGAGGTACATGTAAAAGCAAGGGGTAGAGCAATCAGTAAGGCTGTAGATGTAGCAGAGATAGTAAGAAGAAGGTTCATAAACGAAGTCTCCATAAAGGAAGTTAAGATAGACACAGAAGAAAGGGAAGTAGAAGGTAAAAAGACTTACGTATCAACAATCGACATAACACTCACAAAGTAAGGCAGTAGCCTTTTCTTTTATTCTTTTTTGATTTCTCAAGGTCAAGGTTATTTCTAGCTTTTTCGCAAGGCAACAAGAAAAAGTTTTTGTTGAGAATGGGGCCGCGGGGATTTGAACCCCGGTTAACGGGTTTCTCCCTGTCATCTTTTATCCACGCTCCAAAAACCCGTTTCTGGAGCCCGCCATCCTGCCTGGCTAGATTACGGCCCCTCTAATAGAATTTTCTTCTAGAACAAAAATATAAAAGCCCCGGGTGGGAGTTGAACCCACAACCTCCCGGTATCCTTGCTCTCATCTTAGTATCAATATACCAGGAGGCGGCATACAAGCCGGGCGCTCTTCCATTGAGCTACCGGGGCGTTTACAAAATTTGATAGTATAAAATTCTTTTTATTTTTTTGGTAAGATACGATTGTGATAACAGAGATAAACAAGCCTTTGAAGATAATACTTCACGTGAATGGTTATACCGGGTTTTTTCAAAGAGAAGAGTTAACGGAAATATACCTAAAAGATTGATGAAAAAATAGAGCAAGCATATTCCAACAAACATGTTTAATAAATTAAATACATTCTTGAATTGTGACACTCAAGAAAATTTGCCCAAGATGTGGGAAAGAATCGAAAAAATTCTACAATGGATTATGTAAAGATTGTTATGTAAAAGAGGTTTTTGGTGAAAGACTAAAGAGAAACTACATAGTGCTTTATAGATGTAAAATATGTGGAAAGTACTCATTCAACAAAAAACATGTTTTTTCAACATTAGAAGAAGCAATAGGTCATTTTGTTAGGCATAACAAAGAACTAAAAATAAGTAATTTCAAGAGGGTTTATGAGTTTAACGGAGAAACACTCAAAGTAAAATGGGTTAAAGATAATGAAACTTTTTACGAAAGAGAATTCAAGATTAGAGTAAAACCTTTCAAATGCCAATATTGTCAGATGATGTTAAGTGGGTATAGACAAGCCATAATCCAACTAAGATTTAACCCAGATAATGAACTCATGGATGAAATCTTTAGATACGTAGAGAAAAGGAATAGAAGTGATCCATTGTCGTTCATTTCGAAAATAGAAAGAACTAAGGATGGTATAGATATGTATATAGGATCTAAAAAAGTTGCATATGAGCTAATAAAATTGATAAAGTCAAAAATCGAAATTAAAACAAGGATATCTAGAAGATTGATGGGATTGAAAGACGGAAAAAGGGTTTATCTTGATACGATAACGATGAGAAAGAGGTGGGAAGATGGGTAAAAAGAAAAAAGGTGAACAACAAGAATCTAGTAAAGTTAGGATTCCACAAGAAGGTGAGATACTAGGAATAGTGGAAATGTTTGTTGGTGGAGATAAAATGAGAGTTATTTGTGATGACGGAGAAGAAAGATTATGTAGAATACCAGGAAGACTAAGAAAAAGAGTGTGGATAAGAGTTGGTGATTTGATACTTGTTAGACCATGGAAATATCAAAAGGGTAGGGGGGATGTTATCCATGTTTATACCAGAACACAAGCAAACTGGCTAAAAAAGAATGGACACATTAAAAATCTAGAAATCTACTACCTTTTTTGATGAAAAAAGAAGATTTTAAGGTTTATAGAAAAGTACTCGATGAAATAACTATTTTTGGTTTATGGAAACTCTCTAATAAACAATATTTTGATATACTTGAATCTATAGTAAAAGAAGGTAAAGAAAGTGTTGTGTTCTCTGCTAAAGACAAAGAGGGAAATTGGCTGGCCATTAAGATATACAGAATTTTCCATTGTGATTTTAAAAGTATGTGGAAATACTTGATAGCCGACCCAAGATTCTTAAGTACAAAAAAAGATCGAAAATCAGTAATATTCAATTGGTGTAAAAGAGAATTTAGGAACATGAAGATTGCATATGAAAAAGCAAAAATATTCTCACCGAAACCGATAGCATTCTTTAACAACATACTAATAATGGAGTTTATCGGTAAAGATGGTAAGCCAGCACTGAGATTATCAGAAGTGGATGATTTAGAGAATCCAGATAAATTATACAAAACGTCTATTGAACAAGTCAAAAAATTATTCGAAAATAGACTTGTGCATGGTGATCTAAGCGCGTTTAATATACTCTATCATGATAAAAAACCGTTTTTCATAGATTTTAGCCAAGGTGTTCGAGACAACCACCCATTATTCCTGGACTTTCTCAAGAGAGACTTAAAAAATTTAAACAGTTTTTTCAAGAAATTTACAGATATAATACCTCTGGAGAATTTGTACGAAGAAATAGTTGGTGATAAGTATGATGTTTAAAAAATACGTGAAGATACCAGAAGAGAGGCTTAGGTTATTAGAAAAAAACAAAGAAATGATAGAAAAGATTCAAAAAGAGCTTAATGTAAAAATCGGTATAAGTAAAGAAGATGGCATATCAATAGAAGGTGATGATGGCCTGAAGTTGATGAAAGCAGAACAAATAATTGTTGCTTTTGGTAGGGGCTTTGATCCGGAGACTGCACTATTATTGCTAGATGACGATTATGTTCTTGATATAATAAACGTCAAAGATTATGCAAACTCCAGAAATAGACAGATAGAGCTAAAAGGTAGAGTAATAGGTGAAAAAGGTAAGTCAAAGAAAATGATTGAAGACATGACACACACAAAAATCTCTGTATACGGTAAAACAATTTCAATAATAGGTAAACTAGAAGATGTTCAAATAGCAAGAAGGGCTGTTGAAATGTTACTAGAAGGTAGGATGCACACAAGTGTAATGAGATTTCTAGAAATAGAAAAATCTAAAAGAGCTATGTTTTGGATGTAAATTTTATTAATATAAATGAGAATGGTTTAGGTATGGACAACATAGAAGGAAGGATTTTAACTGGCGAAGAATTAGCAGAAAAAATTAGGGAAGTTAGTATTGCTGAATTCTTTGAAAAGAATAGACACTTATTAGGCTATGAAAATCCTGTTAAGTCCTTGTTTACAGTAGTGAAAGAATTTGTAGATAACTCTATAGACGCATGCTTAGAAGCTAGAATACTACCGACGATAAAAGTTTTGGTGAAACAAGTTAGCGAAAATAGATACAGAGTTAAAGTAGAAGACAATGGTCCTGGTATTCATCCAAAAAAAGTTCCGATCGCATTTGCTAAATTCCTTGTGGGTTCTAAGTTCTATAGATTAAGACAAAGTATAGGCACGCAAGGCATAGGTGCAAAAGGTGCCATATTGTATGCGCAACTCACAACAGGTAAATCAGCTAAAGTAGAAACGAGTACCGGAAACGATAAAATACATTATTTTGAGTTGATGATAGATGTCCTAAAAAACGAACCAATAATACTAAAGCATGAAGTCAGAGAAAATCCTAAAAAGTGGCATGGAACAAAGATAGAGGTAATTGTTGAAGGTAGATACATAGAAAAAAGGCAATCGATCCCAGAATATCTAAAACTGATTTCCATAGCAAATCCTTATGTTACTATAACTTTTGATGGTCCAAATGGAGTGTTAAAATTCAAAAGAGTAATGCCAAAACTACCAAAGCTACCAAGAGAAATAAAACCACATCCATATGGTGTGGAGCTCGGTAGATTAAAAAGAATGCTGAAAATGACAAAATCTACAACGGTTCTAAACTTTTTGATGAATGAATTTTCTAGGGTTGGAAGAGATAGTGCACTGAAAATTTGCAAGCTAGCAAAAATAGATCCTAAAACTGATCCACATAAGCTTGTACACAATCAAATAGAAAAACTACATAAAGCTATGACAATGGTTAAACTACTATCTCCTCCAATGGATTGTCTTTCTCCAATAAACCCAAATTACCTCATAGAAGCATTGAAAAGGGAATACCCAAACGCTGAATTCTTTCATGCTGTGATAAGAAAGCCGACGGTATACAGAGGTTATCCATTCCAAGTAGAAGCTGCCATTGTTTATGGTGATGAATTGGGAGTAAGTTCAGCCAAACTTATAAGATTAGCAAACCACACACCTTTGCTGTATAATCAATCAGATTGTGTAATCACAAAAGCTGTATCAGAAACAAACTGGAGGTCTTACGGTGTTTCACAATCCGAAGGTTCTATACCGCAAGCGCCAATGATAATTCTTGTAGATTTTCTATCTGTTTGGATTCCATATAAGAGTGAAGGAAAAGAAGCTATAGCGCAATATCCTGAGATATTAAAAGAAATAAAGCTTGCATTGCAAGAACTTGGAAGAAATTTGAAAGTATTCATGAACAAAAAGAGGAGGGAAATTGAAAAGAAACGAAAAAGACAAATATTCGAAAGATATTTACCTGAAGTTGTTAGCAGCATTGCAAAAATAACTGACAAAAAAGAAGATCAAATCAAAAAAATGATTGAGAATTTATTGAACAAAAAATTTGTTGAAATTAACAATAAAACAAAAGGTGAGGAAGAATGAGTGCAAAAAAGAAAATAAAATATGAAGAAGTTTCATTAAAGAAGATTAAAGAAATTGGATTGAAACTACTCAAGAAAATAGAAAAGGGTGAAGGTATATATTTAGAAATTCCTATAAGAAGACTTTCAAACATCGTTTTTGATAAAGAAAACAAGAAGTTGATACTCGGTGAAAAGATTGCCAAGAGATATTTCCTAAATGTTGCTCACTCCAAAAGATTCATGCAAACTTTGCTCGTGTTATCATTTTGTAAGACATTGCTAGAAGAGGATGAAAGAGTCAGCCTGAGAGAAATGTTTTACAGTCTCAAAAGAACTTTACCAAATTCTAAAGAAAACACATTCGATGAACAGAGAGAGTCAGATGCTGCTTTAGTGGATGTTGAACTTATACTTGATGTTATAAGGGAGAGATTGAATATAGGTGCTGATCCAAAAGGTAATGTTGTTGGTAACATTGTCATAAAAGATTCGCTGTTCGGACATGAGATAAATCTTTCAAAATTAGGTTTAGGTGGCTGGGCAATTCCAAGTAACGTAGAACACATAGAGTTCAAAAAAGTAAATGCTGACAAGGTTATAGTCATAGAGAAGAACGCTGCATGGGAAAGACTTAATGCACATATGTTCTGGAAGAAATGGAATGCTATACTAATTGGTACAAAAGGCCAGGCAGCAAGAGGTGCGAGAAGATTTATACAAAGGTTGAATCAAGAGTTAGGTCTACCTGTTTATGTGTTGACTGATGCTGACCCATACGGTTGGTACATATATTCAGTAATCAAATATGGTTCAATTAACTTGGCCCACGTTTCCGACAGACTTGGTACGCCTGAGGCTAAATTTATTGGTGTATCGATGACTGATATAGAAAGATATAAGCTACAAAACTGGACGATCAAAGCAAAAGAGTTTGACCTAAAAAGAGCTAAGGAATTAATGAACTATGAATGGTTCAAGCATCCAAAATGGCAAAAAGAAATAAAGAAGTTCCTGAAAACGAAGAGAAAAGCCGAAATCGAGGCATTGGCATCAAAGGGATTGAAATTCTTGTCAGAGAAGTATTTACCTCAGAAGTTGAAAGAAGAGGATTTCCTACCATGAAAACTTTATAAATGATTAAATGCTAAAAATAACAATTAGTGGGGCGGTGGCTCAGTCCGGGAGAGCGGCCGATGGGAAGAGACCATTCTTCTGGGAACTTGTTGGGGCTATAATAGGAGACGGTAATCTATACTCGAAAAATTCTCATTATAGAGTGGAACTAACAGGTCACCAAGAAAAAGATGAAGAATATTTTAAATATCTAAAGGAAAACATAGAAAAACAGTTTGGTGTATTTGTCAAAGTTAGAAAGAGGGAAAATGCAATAAGATTAAGAATAACATCAAAACATTTCTTTCAAATGATTTCATCGACTGGAATACCAATAGGTTTTGGCAAACATTTGAAAGTCGCATTACCAAAGGTTGCACTCGAGGATATTGAGATAGCTAAACAAGTAATAAGAGGCATAATGGATACAGATGGATCTATATTCACTTCAGACAAAAAAGGAGTAAAAAATTATCCAACACTAGAATTTACAAGTTCTAGTAGAAAGCTTCTCGATCAAATAAGAGACATTTTAATAAAACTAGGATTTAGAACTGGTAAAGTAAGGAAAAGCTTTAGTAAAAAATCTAATACAGCCAGTTTTAAACTGGCTTTATATGGAAGAGAAAATCTCAAGAAATGGATGAATACTATAGGATTTTCAAATAGTTATAAATATAAAATAGCAAAGAGTATATTAGGTCTCTTCCCAGCCGAAGCTGAAGACCGGTAGGTCGTGGGTTCAAATCCCACCCGCCCCACTACTTTCTTATACTAATCAGATAAGAAATAGTCGAATAAATAAACAAAAAATAAAGAGTTTAGGCTACGGTATACTTACCTTTTATCAAATCACTTATGAACTCATCCAATTTCTCGAAATTTCTGGCAACAACCTCTTCTATCATAGGTCTTTCATCTTCTAGATCAACTACCTCAACTGAAACAGCAACTGGTTCATTTATCGGTTTACCTATTTGGCTAAGCAACCAAACATAGTTTTCCTTACCAGTTTCAGCATGAATTTCCCTTGCTATCTTGAACGCTAACAAATTGTATATCTTACCAACATGACTAACCATGTTTTTACCAGCAGCTGCTTCACTACCGGCAGGTCTATTCAATGAAATTAAACCGTTTGCCCTATTTCCTCTACCAACTTCGCCGCTATCTCCGCTATCGGCACTAGTACCTAAAACAGTAAGATAACAACCATCTTCACCTAAACCTTTTGTGTCTAGTGTGTTAACGAGTATTTCAGCATCTATTCCTAAATCGTTGTTCACATAGTTTTTGATTTCTTCAAAAACTTCATCCTTCTTCCTGAAATAGTTTGTCTCATTTTCAATGAACCTGTCAACGAAAGCTATTGCAATAGTAAATCTATAATGGTCTTTCATTCTAAGACCCATTACCTTAACATCCTCACCACTCTCTGGATGCCTCTTTTTAAAATCAGGAGAATTTATGAATCTCTCTATTTTGTACACAGCATCTTCCAGCTTTGTTAAAGGTGCAAAACCGACTAAAGCACTAGTATCGTTTGCAGGCATGAATTTTTGCTTCTCTCCTTTGAATATGGTTGTTAAAGATTGTGAGCCTCTTTTTATTTCATTCTGAATTATAACATGATCTTTATCTACGAATCTCATGTTTTCTTTAAACCAATCGATAACAGTTTTTTCGACTAACTCATTAACGGGTATCTCTTTGTCACCAACTACCATAGTAGCTCTATCCCCAATGACGAATTTCATTGGCTTTACTAGTTTACCACCACCAAACTTTGTTTGTGATTCACCAGCTATCAAAAAGGCTTTGTCTATATTGTAATGTAATATCTGACCTACCTCTTTCAGATAAAGATTTGCTAGATTAACTGAGATTTTCTCTACTATGTTATCTGAGATTGTATCTGGGTGTCCAATTCCTTTTCTTTCTACTATCTCAACTAGCGGTTCTTCTTTTCTCCTTTTAGTTATCATTAGATTGTTCATAAAAAATGATATTTGCCAAAATGCTTTTAAAAGCTGTTACTATTGGATTATCAATATATTTTTTATGCCAAATTATTTTTAGGTGATATGATGGGAAGAGTAAGAACCCTAATGACCAAAAAAATGGCAAAGAATTTGGTAGAAAAATATGGAGATAAGTTTACTGATGACTTTAGCAAAAACAAGGAGACTTTAAAACAAATACTTAGAATAAGATCAAAAAAGCTAAGAAATATACTAGCTGGATATATAGCTAGTCTTGTAGCTAAATCTAAGGAGAGCAGCTAAACCAAAATTTTTCTTGAATTTTCTACCTTCTTCACTATTAACATCAACAAGCACGATTTTACTGCCTTTTGATAGGGCTTCGCTAACTAATTCTATGATGCTTTCATCAAAAAGTACGTCATCCGGTACAATCAGAAATTTTACTATGCCATAGGCAACAACTTCTTTTACATCGCCTCCATAAGCAACTAAGCCATCATCCTTATTGAAATGCTCAAAAAACTTGCTCAAATATTCAGAATAGTTAGTTGTAATATTTCTATCAGAAAACAATCTTGAAAGTTTCTCTATTCTGTTACTCCACTCCTTCTTCTTAATTTTTATCCTATCTCCAATCTTGACATCTATGCTATGATATCCCCTCTCAAAATCTTCCGGTCCGTCTACAATAACACCTTTAACACGTATAGCTTTTTTCATAGAATCTAAAGTAATCTTTTCTATTTTTAAGTCCACAATACCCTCTTTCCTACCAACCTTAACTTTTTTACCATTTTTCCACACAAAGACGTTCCTAATGGTTTTAGCTGTTATTATATCGCCTTTTTGAAGGATTTTATAGATAAAAATTACTGATAACCAGTTCTTTATGTAGCAATCCACTTCCTTTGATTCTTTATCTGTTCTACAAGACACAAATAAATTTTGTGAACACTAAAACTTAATTATTGATATGAAAGGTCAAAAAACACTGGATGAATTTGCATTCATACTATTAGGATCTGTGATATTCATAATGGTTTTAGCCATTTACTTTACCCAACAAGAAGTCACAACTCCAGAAAAGATTACTAACAAAACTGATATTTCTGAAAAATTATCCAAATTTTCTGTTTTCATAGCAGCTCAGGTAAACATATCTTTATCAAACGAAACTAAGACAATTGATGAGGTGAACTCTGTTAGTGTAGAGAAAGGTTATTTTTCAGAGAAAAGCATAAGTTTAATTCTACCAGATAAAACAAATCAAACCAAAGAAGTAATGTTAGAATTTTTAGTTAGAGATACTAACAACGCAGGCAATTTGGAGATATACGTGAATGATGTAAAACTTTGGTCAAAAAGAGCAGAACCAGGTATATACACCATAAAAATACCTCTTAGTTACTTAAAACAAGAAAGCAACTATGTGAAGATAAAAGCAACAAATCCTGGATGGAAGTTCTGGATGAGAGCTGTTTACCTGCTAGACTATGCAAAAACAATAACAACTACAACAGAAACTGAAGAGGAGGAATTTTCGTTCTATGTAGATAAAAACATTCTAGAAAAGTCTGAACTAGCAGAATTATCGTTCAAGAAATTTCCTTCTTTGGAAACATCCAATCTGGTAATTGAAATAAACGATAAAATTATTTACAATAAGAGACCATTCAGTAGAACAAATGAAATAGAAATAGATAAATCTGTAATAAAAGCTGGTGACAATACTATAGAGTTTTACGTTAATGGAGAAGCATTTTATGACATAAGAGATGTTAAACTGTTTTTGTATTACAGAGAATGATGGGCCCGCCCGGAGTTGAACCGGGTTCTCTGCCGTGTGAGGGCAGCGTCCTACCGTTAGACTACGGGCCCAATAATAGAATTGTTTTAGTAATCAAATTAAAAATTCTACGCAACGTTTTTCAGAAATTTTTTGATGTTTTTCCAGTGCTCTACGGTATTTATGAGAAGTTTGTCATCCATAAAATCTAGTATCAAATGTGCGAGAAAACCCAGAAAAAAATAGCTAGTTAGAGGGTTAATCAAGTAAACTATTGGAATGAAAGACATTAAAAATGACATGAAAAATATGTTGTGAAAAACGAGGAATCCTCTTCTCAACCTATCACTCTTAATGTTTCTTTCTATAAACTCACCAAAACTCTTGAATCTATGAATTTTTAGATAGATAAGATGATCTATATCTGGCATAAAAGCTCCTAAGAATACCGTTAATATCAAGTATCTAAGCTTGTAGTGATAATTGTAAGGGTCTTCAGCGATCCAAAGAAGTAGAAATACCAATAGACCAACCATAAAATGCATAACATCATGAACAAACCACTTTGGTAAACTCATAATAATTAACCAAAAATCAGAATTATTAAACTAAGCATCATCAAAGCTAGCCATATAAAATAGTCGTAGAAAAACACGGCTCCACCTTCAAAAGGCAAGAACGGTATTAATGAAGTTAAACCCTGCAAGATATTTATTACTATAAATTCCCTTGAGTTAAAAACAACTCCAAAGAAAGCCAGGAGTATATTAAAAAATATGCCCCTAGTCACAACTCTGCCAACTTCATTAACGCTTGGATACTTACTAAAAAACTTGAACCTACCAAATTTGAATGAACCAAACGAAAAGTATCCTGGAATCGGTATCTTAAGGCCATAAAGAAGCAAAAATAAAGAAAAAATCATGGATGGAATGAAAATTTTGAATTCAGTTCCTAAACCATTCAGAAAAGCTATTCTCTTCATTATAAGAGTTTTTCCTGTTAAAGCGACAAGATAAAATAATGTATACTTAACTATTTCTACCGATTCAAATGACGGATAAGAAAAAATCAGACCAACAAATATGGAAGCAACTATAATCTGTAATGCTTCTTTTTCACTGAATAAGCTCATCAATTAACATTTACTGAAGAAAGTATTTTAACGCTTCTTCTATACTACCAACTTCAATAACTTTTATTCCTGTTTGATTACCTACATCTATTCTTTTCGGTTTGTATTCGGTAGTACAAAAATCTACCATACCGTATTTTTCACAAGTAACATGAGGTTCATAATAAACTGTTGTTCCTTGGCCTAGTGGAACTAAAAAAAGGTTGAATTCGTATTCCTTGGCAACTTCTGCTTTTTCTATAACACTACCAACGGGTCCAATACTACCATCAAGATTTATCGTTCCAGTTATTGTCACGTTTTTGCTTATTGTTTTGTTTTCCAATGCAGCAATTGTTGCTATAGTAATAGCTGCTCCAGCAGATGGTCCTTCAACTACACTAGCATTGCTTTCAACAGTATATATAAGGTCAACACTAGAAGTATCAATACCAGTTATTTGCTCAGCGACCTTTTTAGCTACCCTTATGGAGTGCTGTGTATCAACCCAGAACAAGAGATTATCAACATTTACTAAGGTTCTACCATGACCTGGTTGTGCTTCAACCCTAATTTTGACCATAGATCCCCTGCCTTCATTATCGACAGCTGGTACAAATATTTCAACGACATGTTCTCCAGTTAAGTTGATTTCTTTTGGTTTCTGTGCTTGTTTTATTTCAAAAATAGGTTTTCTAACAAATGAATAATTTCTTTCCAGATTTTGCAAATACACAAAAGTGTAAACCACAGCAAACGTATTAATCATGATCAAAACAATCAGGGTAAAAACAAGTATGCTTTGAGCATCTTTTTTCATGTAAATCTTTTTCATAGAAATCCATTACGATGTTAATAATTTAAAATAAATGAGAGGTGGGGCATGTCCGGGATGGATCTCAACCCCCTCGGGAATTTATCCCCATGGAATACCTCCACTCCCAAAACCACAAGCACCGGTACATCAGCTTAGGGCTGCTTCGCTCCCGATCTGACCCGGTTCACTGATGCACCGGCCCTGTGGTAGAGAGCTTCTCAGGCTCCATGGGGGTTCCTGAGAGGGCTAAGACCGCTCCCGGACTACGGCGGCCGTATAGACCGTTTGCCCTGGCACAAGACCAGAGGGGAGGCCTAACCCCCCGCCGTTGGCCCCACCTAAATTGTATTTTGCATAAAAGGTAAAATATATATATCCCCAACGTACAAAATCTAACTGAGGTGCTCTTTCATGAAGATCCTCTGGCTAGAAGAGGAAGAATGGGAAGACGAAGAAGAAGAAGACCTCTGGGAGGATGAAGAAGAGGAAGAATGGGAAGACGAAGAAGAACTTTAAGTGAATGACAGAAGCACCTCCCACTTGTATTTGTTTGCTTTCTCTTTCTTTTTCACAAATAGCTGAAATACTATTCTATGCGGGGGCTGGGATTTGAACCCAGGGAGCCGCTACGGCAGTGGGGCCTGAACCCACCCCCTTCGACCATGCTCGGGCACCCCCGCAAACTAAAGATATTTTGAATTAAAACATAATTAAACGATTTCTGCATCTATTACAACTTTCCAAACTCTAGGAGCATAAGGCAATACTTTTTTACCCGAAATTAAATTAGCCTTCCTAGAAATTTTGTTTGCTGCATTTTTTATTAGTTCAAAGCCTCTTTCTATGGTTTTTTCTATTGGCTCTTCACCCCAATAATAGAAATGTAATATACCATGCTTTTTGATCGATGGAATTGCTATATCTAAAAATTCATACGCACCTTTAGGCAAAGGCATTAAGATTCGATCAAAGTATTTCTCTCCAAATTTAGGACATATCTCATTGACATCTCCATTGATGCATTTTACTTTATCTTCAAGCTTGTTTAGCCTAACATTCTCTATTGCATATCTGTGCGCATCAGGATTTTTCTCAACACAAACAATTTCTCTAACAAATGGCTGCTTTTTTGCTATTGCTATTGCAAAAGGTGCAACACCAGAAAACATCACAAGTATTCTTTCACCCGGTTTAACCATTGAAGCTATTCGCTGTCTTTCTGCAGACTCTCTCGAAGAAAAATACGCTTTAGTGGGATCTACTTTTATCAAATATCCATACTCTTTATGGATAACCTCAGTATCACCTTCTCCATATATTCTTTCGTATTTTCTTATCCTAAATTCACCTATTCTCTCGCTGGTTTTTCTTAAGACAATTTTGACATTTTTGTTTATCTGAGCTATAGCCTTTCCTATTTCATGTTTGTAAATATCTAATTCATCGCCTATTTCAACAATTGCTACAGCTTTTTCCCTACTACCAACAATCTCAAAACTACCGGGTACTTTACTCAAAAGTTTGTCTGGAATTTTATCCTTGAGCAAATCTTTCAGTCTCACTTAAAGAATTTCTTTATCATAAACTAATTTTTTTCATGAAGCCAATAATAGCACTAAACCTAAAAACTTATAAAAAATCGTCAATGGAAAATTCTCTTTCTATAGCAAAAACAGTTGAAATCACTGCCAAAAAACATAAGCGATACGCTGAATTTATTCTAGCCCCGAACACTTTAGATTTGAAATGTGTTTCAGAATATCTTAAAAACACTAAGCTTTTTTCACAACATGTAGATCCTGTTGAACCGGGCAAGAGCACAGGGAAAATTGTTCCTTACTATCTGAAAAAAATTGGTGTAAAGGGTAGTATAATAAATCACTCAGAAGATAGAATGAAACTACAGGAGATAAAAAATGTGATAGAAATTCTTAACAAATTTTCGTTAAAATCCCTTGTGTGTGTCGAAAACTTAAAAGAAGCCAAAAAGATTGCTAAATTAAGTCCAACATACATAGCATTCGAAGACCCAAAACTAATAGGGACTGGTATACCAATCTCCAGAGCAAAGTCAAATGATGTTAAGAAATTCGTCAATATAGTGAAGAGGAATTCAGATGCGATTCCTCTATGTGGGGCTGGTATATCTTCAGCTGAAGACGTAAAAGCTGCTTTAGAATTGGGAACTGAAGGTGTCTTGATTGCCAGTGCATTTGTCAAATCAAGAAATAAAAAATCGTTCCTCGAAAAAATAATCAAAACGATAAAAGGAGTATAAAATGCTAAGAAGTTTTTATGAAACATTAAACCAGGTAGCAAATCTTTCATTACTTGTTGCATTCAATGCAAACATAGATTCAATAAAACACTTGAGTAAAAGTGAAATCCAAAGAATAATAGATAATGTAGATAAAGAAAAAGTCAAGCGATTGATGGAATTTAACATAAAAACGATAAGGACTAAGGAAGATTTTGTTGCAGCTTTTCTTTCTGCATTCAAAGAAGGCAAACCAAAGGAAATACCATTAGGAAACGATAAACTAAATGAATGGTTTGATTCATTCATAGGAACTGGTTACGAGAGAATTGGTGGACAGGCTGGAATAGTAGCTAATTTGATGGGCGTCCTGTGTCTAAAAAAGATAATATTTTATACTAATCCATTACCAAAACAAATAACCGACCTAATGGAAAAAAGAAATATTTTTTATCCAACCATAACAAACGGTAAGCTAGAACTAAAAAAAGTGGAAGAAGCGGCTGATGAAAAAATTAAACCAAAAATAAACAGGATATTTGAGTACACAAAGGGTACTAGCATAAATTTGGATGAAGAAAAAATAATAGCAAAAAACTCCAGTAGGTTTATAGTGGCATCAAGACCAGATGAAGTACGAATATGTTTTGATAGAAAACTTTCAGATCATTTAGAAGATCTGGGAAAGCATGTCGACGGCGCTTTCGTGTCTGGATTTCATTCAATAAAAGAAAAATACTCTGATGGGCTAACTTTTGAATATTATATCTCTAAAAATTCAGAGGACTTAAGAAAACTAAAAAGGAAAAATAGAAGCTTAAAAATACATATGGAAATGGCATCGCTACCAAATGAAGAAATAAGAAAGTATATGATTGATGAAATATTCCCTGTAGTGGATTATGTTGGAATGGACAATGTTGAACTGAATGATGTTATATATTCTGTATTTCGAACTAGAACTGATGAAAATGATATTCGCAATGTTATAAAAAATTTGATTGATTTAATAGATGTTTTTAGCCTTGAAGGAATTCAACTTCATACATACAACTACATGCTACTAATAAGCAAAAAATATGAAGAAGCAGAACTAACAAACGCACTAAATTTTGGAAGTATATTAGCAGCTACTAAAGCGGCATTAGGCGGAATTGTTTCAGTATCAGACTTTATGGTTGGAATGAAAGTACCGTTCAACATAAATGGTTTGAAAATAGAAAATGAGCTTAATAAAATAAGACAAAATTATGAGTATTCAATAGGATTTTTACCGACAAGAATGGTAGAAAACCCAAAAATAACAGTAGGCCTTGGCGACACACTTTCATCAGGAATATTTGTAGCACTATTATCATCCAATAACAAATAAGCAACAATTAATTTGCAATAACAATAGATTATTTTATGCTAGTTTATTCAAACCAGCTCATAAAAAAAGCTATGAAGAAGAGATACGCGGTTGGTGGTTTCAACATATTTAATATCGAGAGTACGATTGCTGTAATAGAAGCATCTGAAAAACTTAAATCACCTGCGTTAGTACAAATGAGCGAATCCACTCTAACAAAATATTTTAAACCAGAACAAATAGTACCTAGCGTAATTTCAATGATAAAAAAATCTAAATCAAAACTTGCTTTACATTTAGACCATGGAAAATCTCTTGAAGTCGTAAAAATTGCGATAAAAAACGGTTTCACTTCTATAATGTTCGATGGCTCTTTATTCCCATTTGAAAAAAACATAAAACTAACAAAAAAAGCTGTGAAAATAGCAAAGAAAAAAGATGAAAGAATAACAGTAGAAGGTGAAATTGGTATAATAGGAAGGAACAAATCGGAAAAAAACAATATGACTGACCCTGAGGATGCAAAAATATTTGCAGAAGAAACTGGAGTAGATATGTTAGCAATAAGTATAGGAAATGCTCATGGATTATACAAAGGAAAACCCAACTTGGATTTTAAGAGATTAAAGAAAATAAGAAGAATGGTAAAAATACCACTTGTTCTACATGGTGGTTCTGGCATACCAGATGATCAAATAAAAAGAGCGATAAAGCTTGGTATATCTAAAATAAACATATTCACGGAAGCTAAGCTAGCTTTTTACAACGGAATCAAAAACAACATGAAAAATACAGATGATC
>JAGGZO010000069.1 GCA_021161995.1 Candidatus Aenigmatarchaeota archaeon | reverse complement strand
GTAGATTCTGTGTTTTTCATTAGCGATAGTATTATGTATTGTGTGTTGTTGAATATCATCACGAAAACGTTGGCAAAGAATGCTGGTATTGCCAACTCATAAAATAAATGCCTTGTGTTATATCTAGTACCATCTCTTATTATTTTTGGTGAAAAATACAGCAAGAATGAAACAAAATACATAGCCACTAAACCAGCAATAGGGCCAAAATATTTGTAACCAGAATAGATTAAAAAAGATGCAACAGCTAATTTTGTAATCTGATTTATCATACTATTAATCCAGATCTTTTTCATGTTTTGGTATCCATACCATACCCGAGAAAAAAACCCAGATAACTGCGCAAACAACAAACCCAAAGCTATAAACACAGTATCTCTCAAATTAAACCCAAGTTTTTTGTTTAATAGTGGTGTAGATAAAACCAACAAAATAGCTAACACCAAAGCTATTGATAATGCGATCTTCAAAGAGAATTTTATTATCGTTGGTATTTTTCTCTCCTGTTTCTTCATTATCAGCTCTGGTATAACTTTACTCACAGCAAAACCCAAACCTAAATTAGCTATTGAACCCAAAAAGAACATTATTTGGTATGCAGTTGTAGCTTTACCGTATTCGCTTGGTAACAAAAGCTTACCAGCTATTACCCAGTACAAAAACGATAAACCAGTAAGGGTAAGCCAATTCAGAGCTAAATAAATCGTGTTGCTAACAGCTTTTTCAGCTACTTTCATAGCTAGCTACCTAAATGTTATAATGGATTATAATTAAAAAATCTCTGATATAGCTATACTCTAAGACGATTCTTAAGAGAATCAAGGGAAATTACCGGTTCGTTGCGCCTCGATTCGATAATCTTAACTTCATTTTTAGTTGGTTTAGAAGATGGAATGAAAACACTCAAAATACGATAATACAACAACCTCAACTTATCAAGAACTGTCATAATTATTGTTACTCTATCAAAGATATTTTATACCCGAACACTAAATACTTTATCTATATGGGAATAAAAGAAAAAGAGCTAAAACTCCTAGAAAATCACATAATAATATCAGCCAAAAATCTACGAATCTTCTTGAAATTATCTAGAACCAAACCAAAAAAAATCAAGAGTTCATGAACTAATCGGGATTCTTTCAGAATACAAAGATAAATTTTCATCAGTAGGATTACAACACAAAGTTAAAGATTTGATTTAATTCTTTGATTACACGATATTATTGTGAGATCTTTAGTTAAACTAGCAGCTAAAATACCGTTATACCATAGTTTTAGAGCTTTTGGCTATCCAAAAATTCTACCATTTAACTATACGTTCTCTTTGACATACAGATGTAACTCGAGATGTAAAACATGCAATATCTGGAAAATACAGAAGAATTTTGCAAACGAAGAGCTAACAGAAAAGGAATGGAAAAAGATAATAAAATCCCTTAGCAATTCACCATTCTGGATGACTATTAGTGGTGGTGAGCCATTCCTAAGATTCGACATTGATAGAATAGTAAAATATTCGATAAAGAAAAACAAACCGAGATTCATAACGATACCAACTAACGGTTTAATAAATTCAAGAGATAAAATAGAAAAAATCCTAAAAACTAGTAAAAAAACCATACTGATAATAAACTTTTCTTTAGATGGTATCGGTAAAAATCATGACTATATTCGTGGTATTTCAGGCAACTGGGAAAAATTAGTAAAAAATTATTTTTTAGTTAAAGAACTCAAAGATAAGTTTGATAATCTGGTTATTGGAATACATACCGTGATTTCAAAATGGAATTATAGTGAGATACCGAAAATATACTCTTACGTAGAAAATAACTTAAAGCCAGATCATCATATTTTCGAGTTAGCGGAAAACAGAGGTGAGTTATTCAACCAAAACAAAAAACTCTTACCAGAAAAGAAAGAATTACTAAAAACTGTAAGATACATTCTTAGTAAAACAGCAAGAGAATTATGTTGCAGAACATCTCTATACGTAAAAACTCTAAGGAAAAGTTACTACAAGTATTTGATCGATGTTTTAACAAAGAGTAAATACATAAAATCGTTCGCTGGTTTTGCAAGCGTAGAAATAAGTCCAGTTGGCAGGGTTATTGATTGTGCGATTTATGCTAGAGAAATGGGGAATCTAAAAGATTTCAACTACGATTTCAAAAAGCTATGGTTATCTGAAAAAGCTGAAGCTGTAAGAGAAATAAACAAATCAAATCACAATTGTATTCTAGCAAACGAGTTTTATTCTAATGCAATATTAAACATAAAACCATTATTTTTTGGTTAGTCCCACAAACTTAGTTAACGCTTTTAGCGGATTCATGTACCAAACCACATCTAAAAACTTACCAATTTTAACATATCATTTGACCAAAGTTATATATAAATATAACCTACGTCAAACACTAATTATGAAAATACCGTTGTTTAAGCTATTAAAGGGGAAGCTGTTGAGAATAGCAGAACTGCAGGATTGGATAATCATAGAACTATCCAAGAAGTTTGATTTTATTTTACATGGTGGAACAGCCATATGGAGGGTATACGGAGGGAAAAGGTTTTCATTTAACATAGACATATACCACAAAAACCCAGAGAAGGTACTAAACCATTTTAAAACGAACAATCAGATTAAAACAACAAAATCTAGGATAACATCTTCTAATGTTATTTACTTAAGAATAAAAGATACAGAAGAGGTTGAACTAGAAGTATCTCCTATTTTTAAACAAATAACGCCCGTGGAAAAAGAATTTTGGTTAACAGATGGTAGCTCGATGCTGATAAAAACACTATCACCTGAAGATCTTGTAAAAGAAAAAGTAGAAGCGTTCATAAACAGAAGAAAATCGAGAGATTTGTACGATATTTATTACTTACTTGATTTTTGTGACAGGCAAATCATAAAGCCTTATATGAGAAAACTATTACCCC